>NZ_JABUYE010000011.1:0-140740 GCF_014897485.1 Brevibacterium sp. FME37 | reverse complement strand
ATTCGGTCGCCCAACGGGCTCCAGGGACGCAACTTTAAGTTTATTCGTGACCATAGAATTCCCAATGCCACGGTTCAGGCAGTGAACCCGACTGACGAGCCCAGCTCGGATGGATCCATCCGAACTTCGGTGCGTTGGCACGCATCCACTGGTGCTCAGCGCTGCCGAACGAATTGATTCCGCCGCCCAGGTCCATTGCCAGCGCCCAACCGTGGTTCGAGGTTCCGGGAGTCGCAGCCATCCGACCCTTCCGTCGTTTCAAAATGACCTGAGTGTCGTAGTCACGATAGGCATCAGTCACCGAGATCGGAGTCGAGAACCTGGCTGCATAGGCGTGAGACATCCGGTCGAACGCCGTCTGAGCATCACAGCGCAGCATCTGTCCCGGCGCCGACATCAACGAACACATCGCCGCGGCAGGTATCCGACCATTGCGATGTCCACCCCACGCACCCGCTCCAGAGGTCGTGGAGTCGCCGGTATGTTCCTTTTCGGGCTTGCGCGACAGTGGCAAGAGGATCGACTCCTCTTGTCCGAAGAAGCCTGCCGGGTCGATGTACTTCTTCACTCCCTCAGACTTCCAGACGCCGACGTGCAGACACGATTGATCGCAGTGACCACCCTCAGCGACTGTTCCGATCTCAGCACCGGCAGAGAACGCCTCGCCCGTTTTCAGAACCGACTCTGCCGGTTGGAACGAGATGACATATCCGGAATCTGTTTCGATGCTGATGGTCGCGGTGCCAGCTACCGAGCCGCGGAAGCGAATGGTGCCAGCGGCGGGTGCCCGCACCGGTTCACCACTGACCGTGAGCACATCGATGCCCCGGTGTCCCTTCAACCACGCCTCTGTCGGCGGATCAAATGCTTCGAGAATCTCCATCGCCGGGACCGGGGAGGCCCATGTCCTCTGTGCCTGGGCCGCAGCTTCGGCAGAGGTCGCCGAAAACGGTGCCACCACCTCGGCGAGGGCGAGGAGCACTGGAATCAGACTCACGGTCATGATGCGACTCAGCCTGTGAGATGCCAGGCGAGCCCTGGACCAGACCGCCAGCCGAGTTAGAGACAAGGCAGCCGGCAGCGTTCGAGACCAGATGGAACGGGCGGTGTGCGAAGAAGCGACGATGAGGTCCATGAGCCAATGGAAGCCCGGTCGCCTCCAGATGTCAGGCGCGCGAGCAGCGACTGTGGACAGAGCCCCGTCGTACACAGACGAAACGAACACGAGTGGCGCGGCGATCCACAGGAGACTGCCCATGAGTGGTCGAGAGGAGTGCCTGACCAGCGAGTTGTGGAGATTGCGAATCTGATTGGAACCTCGAAGCTGCGGCTCTGATCAGGCGATGCGGGACAAAGATATCCACACGGCGCCGGACATGGGTCGACTGACTGGCTACTTGGGGGCGTGCACTGGGTGAGCACACCGAGCAGTCTGAAAGCCGCGCAGACTGTGATGCAGCCCATTCGGCAGGTGCCTGATCGATTGGAAAAGCCTTGGGCAACAGGGATAGACTGGCCTCAGCAGAAGCGTGTCTTCTGACTACGCGTATTCGATTTCTTCTCCATCCCATGGTGCAAATAGCCTGCAAGGGCGAATTTGTGGGGCGGATGAACCGAATACCAGGAATTAACCGAAAATGTCATTGTTCCGCCAGCACAATGCTGTCGTTCGATAATGACGTAAAAGCGCCTCCGGGCGCAAGAGAAGGGAGGACGTCGGTATGGCCGTCGTCACCATCCGCCAGCTGCTCGACAGCGGCGTTCACTTTGGACACCAGACCCGCCGTTGGAACCCGAAGATGAAGCGTTTCATCTTCACCGAGCGCAACGGCATCTACATCATCGACCTGCAGAAGTCGCTGGGCTACATCGACTCTGCATTCGAGTTCGTCAAGGAAACCGTGACCCACGGTGGCTCGATCCTGTTCGTCGGCACCAAGAAGCAGGCCCAGGAATCGATCGCCGAACAGGCCAAGCGCGTGGGACAGCCCTACGTCAACCAGCGCTGGCTCGGCGGTATGCTCACCAACTTCCAGACCATCTCGCTGCGCCTGCGCCGCCTGAAGGAACTCGAAGAGATCGACTTCGACGATGTTGCAGGTTCCTCGCACACCAAGAAGGAACTGCTCATTCTCCGTCGCGAGAAGGACAAGCTGGAGAAGACCCTCGGCGGTATCCGCGACATGCAGCGGACCCCTTCGGCTGTCTGGATCGTTGATACCAAGAAGGAACACCTCGCCGTCGACGAAGCTCGCAAGCTCGGAATCCCGGTCATCGCGATCCTCGACACCAACTGCGACCCTGACGACGTCAACTACCCGATCCCGGGCAACGACGACGCCATCCGCTCGGTGTCCCTGCTGACCCGCGTGATCGCCGACGCAGTGGCAGAGGGCCTCATCGCCCGCCACTCCTCGGACGACAACAGCGGAGAGAAGAACGTCTCCGCCGTCGAACCGATGCCAGAGTGGGAACGCGAACTGCTCGAGGGCAACGCTCCTGCTTCTGAGGAAGCTGCCGCTCCGGCTGCAGACGCTGCCGAGAAGCCAGCCGCCGATGCCGCTGCTGCCGCTGAAGAAGCAACCGACGAGCCGCCAGTTGAGGCTGCTGCCGAAGCTGCTGACGAGGCAACCGAAGCACCCGCCGCAGAAGCAGCTGCAGACTCCACCGAGTCCAAAGAGTCCTGATTTTCCATAACTCCACCATCCTGAGGAGAAAGAATGGCAAACTACACTGCCGCTGATATCAAGGCATTGCGCGAGAAGACCGGCGCCGGAATGATGGACGTCAAGAAGGCTCTTGACGAAGCTGACGGCGATCAGGCGAAAGCCATCGAGGTCCTCCGTGTGAAGGGTCTCAAGGGCGCCACCAAGCGTGAAGGTCGCTCCACCTCTGACGGTCTCGTGGCTACCCACGTCGAGGGCGGCGTCGGAACGATGATCGAGCTCAACTCGGAGACCGACTTCGTTGCGAAGTCCGATCCCTTCGTTGCACTCGCTGATGAAGTTCTGTCTCTGGCCGTGTCCAGCAACGCCGATTCGGCCGAAGCTGTTCTCGAGTCCACGAAGGACGGCAAGCCCGTCTCGGAGTTCATCACTGAAAGCGGTGCGACTCTGGGTGAGAAGGTTGCCCTTCGTCGCGTTGGACGTCTCGAAGGCGCAAGCGTCGAGTCCTACCTGCACCGCACGAACAAGGACCTGCCACCTCAGGTGGGCGTCCTGCTGGCATACGAAGGTGATGACGCCACTGTCGCACACGACGTCGCCGTGCACATTGCAGCTATGAGCCCGAAGTACTTCTCCCGCGAAGAGGTCCCAGCCGACCTCGTGGAGAACGAACGTCGCATCGCTGAAGACACCGCGAAGAACGAAGGCAAGCCTGAGAAGGCTCTGCCCAAGATCATCGAAGGCCGCGTCAACGGCTTCTTCAAGGAAAACTGCCTGCTCGACCAGGGATTCGCCAAGGATCCCAAGCAGTCCGTGAGCAAGGTCCTCGAAGCTGCCGGCGTCAAGGCCACCGGATTCCTGCGCTTCCGCGTCGGAGCCTGAAACATCATTGACCGCTGAGCGGGTCGTAAACCGACCTGCACAGCAGTCGTCTCGCTTGAGAGTGAACTCATAAGCGGCTGACGGGGTCGGACCATTCGGTCCGGCCCCGTTTTCGCTACACTGGCACCGACGACACATCCGGGCTCCAACCTGCCCAGACGGAAGAAGGACTCTAAATGACATCCACCCCGGTTCACGAATCCAGCTACGCCAGCAGACCAGTCCGCACACACCGCCGCCGCGTGCTCCTCAAACTCTCGGGTGAGGTCTTCGGCGGAGGCAAAATCGGAGTCGATCCCGATGTCGTCGCCGCTGTAGCCAGAGAAGTAGCCCCTACCGTCGAAGAGGTGGAAGTCAGCATCGTCGTCGGAGGCGGAAACTTCTTCCGTGGAGCAGAGCTGTCACAGCGCGGCATGGACCGCACACGCGCCGACTACATGGGCATGCTCGGAACAGTCATGAACTGCCTTGCGCTGCAGGACTTCCTCGAACAGACCGGCGTCGACACCCGGGTGCAGACAGCAATCCCCATGTCGCAGGTCGCCGAGTCCTACATTCCGCGCAGGGCCATGCGCCACATGGAGAAGAACAGGGTCGTCATCTTCGGCGCGGGAGCCGGACTGCCCTACTTCTCCACCGATACCGTCGCCGCTCAGCGGGCGCTGGAAATCCACGCCGACGAAGTCCTCATCGCCAAAAACGGAGTCGACGGCGTCTACACCGCCGACCCGAACATCGACCCCACTGCAGAAAAGATCCGTGAGATCACCTATCAGGAGGCGCTGCAGAAGGGCCTCAAAGTCGTCGACGCAACCGCATTCTCCCTGTGCATGGACAACAAACTTCCGATGCACGTCTTCGGGATGGAAGGCGAAGGCAATCTGCGCAAGGCCATCGTCGGCGACAAGATCGGCACCGTAGTCAAATAGTCTCCAGGGCGCATCGGCCCCGGGCCTACAACGCCTCGAAATGTCTCAGACGAGGTCCAGAACTCTCCCTGGACCAAACGAGTGCGGCATTCGACAGCTATGACCCATAGAATGAACCCAAAGCTCCTATCGACGGAAAGAGTGAGTCGTGATTGAAGAAACACTGGCCGAGGCCAGGGAAAAGATGGACAAAGCCGTGGAATTCACGCAGGAGGACTTCTCGTCCATCCGCACCGGCCGCGCCAATCCCGCACTGTTCGCCGCCATCGAGATCGATTACTACGGTGCACCGACCCCTCTGCAGCAGCTGGCCTCATTCCAGACCCCAGAAGCTCGCACCATCTTGGTGACTCCTTACGATCGTGGAGCACTCGGCGACATCGAGACCGCGCTGCGCAACTCGGACATCGGCGCCAACCCAGCCAACGACGGCAACGTCATCCGCGTCGTGCTCCCGGAACTCACCGAGGAACGCCGCAAGGAATATGTGAAGATCGTCAAGAGCAAGGCTGAAGACGGCAAGGTGTCGATCCGCAACATCCGTCGTCATGCCAAGGAAACCCTTGAGCGCATCAAGAAGGACGGCGACGCCGGTGAAGACGAAGTCGCACGCGGAATCTCCGAACTCGATGACCTGACCAAGGGCAAGGTCGACAATGTCGACAAACTGCTGTCCAAGAAGGAAGCTGAGCTCCTCGAGGTCTGATGATTTCGTTGACCGGGCCAGGCACTCCAGCATCCGATCCGGCTCCCCTCGGGGGGCCGGATCCGGATCCGGTTCCGCATGCAGCGGGGCCTGAGACCCCATTCCCCAGGCGCAGAGACCTGCGCAACTCCGATAAGGACTATTCGCCGGAAGACCCGGCGACGAACCCTGCCGCTGAGTCTGGGCAGGATGTCCCTGAGGTGGCGGAGAAGGACTACGGCAAGGCCGGACGAAATCTGCCGGCTGCGATCGGCATCGGGCTGCTCATCGGCGGCATTGTCCTGGCGTCCCTCATCTTCTTCCCGATCTCCTTCCTCTTCATCATCCTCATCGCCATCGTGGCCGCAATGTGGGAGCTGGCCAATGCGCTGTCCCGGTCGGGGTCACTCGTATCGCGGATACCGACGATGGTGTCGGCGGCATGCATGGTGGTGGCGACGTTCGTCGGTGGACGCGAGGCCCTGTGGGTGACCTTCGCCGCCAGTGCCGGCGCCGTCATGCTCTTCACCATGGTCGAGCGCCGTAAGAACGCGGTCAAAGACGTTTCGCTGTCCCTGTTCGCACTGACCTACGTGGGCCTCATGGCCTGCTTCGTCGTGTACCTGCTGACCCAACCCGACGGCAACTTCTACGTCATCCTGTTCTTGGCCAGCGTGGTCGCCTCTGACACCGGCGGCTACGTCTTCGGCGTCCTCTGGGGCAAACACCCGATCGCACCGAGAATCTCCCCGAAGAAATCCTGGGAAGGTTACATCGGTTCGGTGGTCTTCGCCGCCGCGGTCGCCACCATCCTCGCTCTGACTCTCTTCGACGCTCCGTTCTGGACCGGTCTGGTCATAGGTGTCGTCATCCCAGCCTTCGCCACCCTCGGCGACTTCAGCGAATCGATGATCAAACGCGACCTCGACCTCAAAGACATGGGGACTCTGCTGCCCGGGCACGGCGGCGTCATGGACCGACTCGATTCGATCCTGCCCACCGCACCGGTGGCCCTCGTGATGTTCACGGTCCTGCCCGGCTACCTCTGATCCACACTGATCCGCCTCGCACCTGCAATTGGATAGCCGTCAATCGCGGGCATCTGCATGACCGCGAACCGCGGGTATCCACCCAGCCCTCAATCGCCGGTGACAGCCTCTTATCGGGCGTGGCGGCACACACACTCCAAGACATTTGCTCTCATGAGACAATGGACGTGTGAGTTCTCAAGCAGGTAACAGGCAGACACGGCCCGTCGTCGAACACGCAGACGGCACGACATCGAAGACGCCGACGCGTGACGGCCGTCCGCTGCTTAATTTCAAATCTCCACGAGCCAGCCAGCCAAAGCAGCATCTGGCCGATATGACGATGGACGAACGCATCGACGCGGTCAAAGAGATGGGACTGCCCGCCTTCCGCGCCAAGCAGATCTCCACTCACTACTTCACGCACTATCAGACCGATGTCGAGTCCATGACGGACCTGCCGAAGGACCTGCGTGCCGACCTGCAGGAACGATTCTTCCCCCACCTCCTGACCGAGGTTCGTCGCCTGCGCACCGCCAACGGCGACACAATCAAGTTCCTGTGGCGCCTCTATGACGGAGCACTCGTCGAATCGGTGCTCATGCGCTACCGCAACCGAGTCACACTCTGTGTTTCAAGCCAGTGCGGTTGTGGAATGAACTGTCCCTTCTGCGCAACAGGACAGCAGGGACTGACACGCAATATGTCTGCGGCCGAGATCGTCGAACAGGTCATCCGCGCCAACCAGGTCATCGCTGACGGCGAACTCGCACCGGCACCCTCGGGGGACATGCCAGCCGACGGCGAGACGGCCCTCGGTGCCGAAGCAGACGATGACCAGGGCGAATCACCAGAGGCAATGGTCGACGCATCGGACTCGACCACCTCGGCGACGGGACCCGAACGCGTCTCCAACATCGTGTTCATGGGAATGGGCGAACCCTTGGCCAACTACAAACGCGTGATGAACGCGGTGCGCCGGTTCGTCGAACCAGCGCCGCAGGGACTGGGAATGTCGGCCCGTCGCATCACCATCTCCACGGTCGGTCTGGTCCCAGGTATCAACAAGCTGGCGGCCGAGGAGATTCCGGTCACCTTCGCACTCAGCCTCCACGCACCCGATGACGAACTGCGCGATGAGATGATCCCGGTCAACACCCGGTGGAAGGCCGATGAGGCCATCGATGCCGCGTACAACTACTACCAGGTGACAGGACGTCGGGTGAGCATCGAATACGCCCTCATCAAGGATATGAACGATCACCCCTGGCGTGCGGAACTGCTGGCGAAGAAGCTCAATGCTCGTGGTCGCGGTTGGGTCCACGTCAACCCCATCCCGCTCAACCCGACGCCCGGGTCCGTGTGGACCGCCTCCGACCCGGAGGTGGCCGACGAATTCGTGCGCAGGCTCATCGACCAGGGCATTCCCACGACCATCCGCGATACCCGCGGTTCGGACATCGATGGGGCCTGCGGACAGCTCGCCGCCGCCGACTGAGACGTCGCGAACACGCATTTTCCGCGTCCGCCATTTATCATGGTGGAAATGACCCATACGCACGATTCGCTTCTGGAGGCAACATGGCGGACACGACTTTCCCCCGAATGTCCGGATGGAAGAACGGCTACGACCCGAAACAGGTCGACAGCTTCTTCAAACGTGCGCGCGAATCCTTCGAACGCCCCACTCCGCAGCCCGGTGACCTCGACTCACGCGCGGTGCGCACAGTCGGCTTCGATCTGGTGCGAAAGGGATACCACGTTGCCGTCGTCGATGCTGCGCTCGATCGTCTCGAAGACGCCTTCGCCAAACAGGCACGTGACCGGCTCATCGCACAGTCGGGCCAAGATGCTTGGGTCTCCGAACTGACACGTGTGGCCTCGTCTCTGCGAGGACGCTTGGTCCGCGAACCGGGCGAGCACTTCGACAACCCGGCCCCGGGAGTCATCGGCTACGACATCGACCAGGTCGATGACATGTGCGAGAAGGTCAACGCCTACTTCACGGAAGGTGTGGCGATGAGCGTTGACCAGGTCCGCCGCGTCCTGTTCAAAACGGCCAAGGGCAACAAAGCCTACGACGAAGACCAAGTCGATGCGTTCATCGACCGTGTCGTCGAAGTGATGGCCTCCGTTGACTGACTTCCACTACTTCGAAGCACCCACAGACACCTCACCCGGAACGCTTAACCCGGTGTTCGAGCTGCTCGATTTCCCGATCGTCATGGGCGGTGCCGATGACATCGTCCTCACCGGTCCGACCCCGGACAAGCCGATGGTCGATGGCCGTGAAGTCAGCGACCCACGGCTGATCAAGGCACTGTCGAAGCCTGTGGAGCTCGATCGCGCCGAGGTATTGGACCGGAGTGCGAAACTAGGCGGCATCCTCCATGCCATGGGCATCATCGGCACAGAGAACGCTCGAGTCGTCATCGCCGAGGATGTTCCACCGATCTCGCGGAGGCTGAGCATCCTCGGCGCCGTGCGCATCGGAGCCAGCGTCGACGTTCGTTCCGGCGCGGCATCGACCGATGCCCCGTTTGCCAGCGCGTCGTCTGCGGACTCTTCCTCAACTGATGGTGGGGGCGAGGGCCTCACCACGGTTCTCGTGCACACGATCGACGCTGCCCCGATCGAATCGGGACGAGCCTCGGTCAAGGTCATCCGCTCCCAATTCGAAGGAGTCGGCATCACCGTCGCGGGGGAGACCGCGAATATCGACCAAGCGATGCGGGACTCGCGAGTCGAACCTGCCGCAGTGGTCGCATTGGCACCGAGCCGCCCGCTGATCGTCACCGAGGAGAAAGTGCTCGATGCGCAATCGAGCTTGGAATGGCTGGCTCAGGAGACCCTAGCTGAGGCCTGACGCCTCCGACCCAGAAGGGTCCGAGTCCGACCCAGACGGGCCCGAGCAGATGGACCCGCCGAAGGTGGTGGCCCGACTGCGAGAGGCAGGGTGTGTCTTCGCTGAAGATGAAGCGCGGATCCTGATGGAAGCGGCGCAGGGCTCCGTTTCTGACCAGGAATCCTCTTTGACCGAACTCATAGCTCGCCGCGTCGCGGGCGAGCCTCTCGAGCAGATCGTCGGATGGGTCGAATTCGCGGGGCAGAGACTCCACGTTGTTCCTGGCGTGTTCGTGCCTCGGCAGCGGACCGCGTTGCTGGCGGAACGGTCGATCCTTGCAGTTCAGGCTGCAACGGATACTGTGCAGACCACAGGGAGTGCTGTGCAGGCCGCAAATGCTGTTCGTGATGTAACCGATGCGACGGAAAACGGACGTCCGGCCCGATTCCTCGAAGCCTTCTGCGGGGTGGGAGCTGTCGCCACCACGGTGGCCTCGGCTATCCCGGGTACGCAGATCCATCTCGGCGATCATGACGAAACAGCACTGAGGTGGGCACAGGACAATGTCGGACCCTGCGCTCAGGCTCACTTGCTTGACTGTCTGGTGGGATTGCCACAGGCCCTCAGTGGTAGCTTCGACGTCATTTCCGCGGTGCCGCCTTATGTGCCAGATTCTGCTGCCCAATTCCTTCCCCGTGAGGCAAGTGAGCACGAACCGGCGACGGCACTGTTCGGGGGAGTCGATGGGCTCGACCTGGTTCGTCGCCTCGTCAGCGAATCTCGTGAGTGGCTGGCACCAGGCGGGGTGGTGCTCATCGAACTCGGCGTCGCACAATATACGAACGCTGCTGAATTCGCGGAGGCACAGGGATTCACCGCCACCAGCACACTCGGCGAAGACGAACAGTCCGTGGTACTCGAGCTGCAGCTGAATGAAAGACGCAACCCGATGAATGACAAAAACCGCTGGCCAGAGGTGGCGCGGTCGTGCACTGATGCACGACGTAGACACTTCTGGCCAGCGGTTGTCGGCTGAACTCAGACCCCGCAGGGATCAGTTCGCGAAGGCGTTGATCCCGGTGAGGCTGCGGCCCAGTGTGAGCTGGTGAACCTCGTGGGTGCCCTCGTAGGTGAGCACGGTCTCGAGGTTGACGGCGTGGCGCAATGGTGGGTATTCGCTGGTGATGCCCGAACCGCCGAACAGTGCGCGCAAGTCACGGCAGACGTTCATCGCGGTGTCGACATTGACCATCTTGCCCAGGCTGATCTGTTCGGGACGCACACCCTTCTCCGAGTCCTTGAGCTTACCAAGGTGGGCGGCGAGCAGTGTGATCTGCGAGTACTGGCCGAAGGCCTTCGCAAGCTTCTGCTGGCTGATCTGGAACGAGGACAGCGGACGGTCGAACTGAACGCGGGTGCCGGTGTACTCCAGTGCGGACTGGAGCGCGTCACGCGCGGCACCGGTGACTCCGAAGACGATTCCGTAGCGGGCCTCGGACAGGCAGGACAGGGGGCCCTTCAGACCCTTGGCCTCGGGCAGCATGGCGTCTTCGGGCAGGCGCACGTTATCGAGGACGATCTCACCGGTGATCGAGGCACGCAGAGAGATCTTGCGGTGGATCTCAGGAGTCTGGACACCCTCGGTGTCGCTGGGGACGACGAATCCGCGGACAACGGGCTTGCCCTTGGAGTCGATTTCCTCGGTTTTTGCCCAGACGACCATGACGTCGGAGACGGGGGAGTTCGTGATCCACATCTTCGCGCCGTTGAGGATCCAGTCGGACCCGTCCTTCTTTGCGGTCGTCTTCATGCCCGATGGGTCGGAGCCGACGTCGGGTTCGGTCAGGCCGAAGCAGCCGATGGCCTTGCCGGCAGCCATCTTCGGAAGCCATTCCTCCTTCTGCGCTTCGGAGCCGAAGTGGTGGATGGCGAACATGGCCAATGATCCCTGGACCGAGACGAGTGAACGCAGACCCGAGTCCACGGCTTCGAGCTCACGGCAGGCCAGACCGTACTGGGTGGCGGTGGATCCGCCGCAGCCGTAGCCGTCGAGGTGCATGCCGAGGAGCCCGAGTTCGCCGAGTCCCTCTGCGAGCTCCCGAGCGGGGATTGTGGCGTCGAGGAAGTAGTCGCCGATCTTCTCGCGAACGTTCTCATCAAGCCATTTCTTCACGATCGACGCGAACTCGAGGTCATCTTCCTCGAAGACCGAATCCAGTCCCAGGATGTCGTCGGGGCTCAGCGTTGCACTCATGTAAACCTCTCTCACCATAGATTCGCATTGCATATCTCACGTCGCCGATGATGACAATGTCGAGTCATTTCTCAGAGAACTTTGGCATTATCGGTAGGCGTGAGCAAACGTAGAATCATTGTAGTCGGCTCGACCGGTTCGGTCGGCACCCAGGCCCTCGATGTCCTGGAAGAGAACGCAGCGGATTTCGAGGTCATCGGGCTCGCCGCTGGAACCCAGCTCGATGCTTTGGTGATCCAGGCGCTCGATTTCTCGGTCCCCGTCATCGGTCTCACCAGCCCACCTGAGGGCGGCCCAGATGAGATCCGGAAGAGGCTGGAGCAGGCTGCTGGTCAACGAGGCATCAGTGATCCTGTCCGTGAGATCCATGTGGGCCCCGATGCCGCCGAGGTGGTCGCCGGTGCCGCTGCCGACATCGTTCTCAATGCGGTGACCGGAGCCGCCGGGCTCGGCGCGACCCTGGCCGCGCTCAAGCGCGGCACCGATGTGGCGCTGGCGAACAAGGAGTCACTCATCATCGGCGGCACGATCGTCCTCGATGCCGCGGCCCGCACCGGAGCGGCACTGATCCCTGTGGACAGCGAGCACTCGGCGATCGCCCAGGCCCTGCGTTCAGGCACCCACGGTGAGGTCAGCAAACTCGTCATCACCGCTTCCGGTGGACCCTTCCGCGGCATGACCCGGGACGCGCTGCGACGTGTCACCCCGGCTCAGGCACTCAAACATCCCACCTGGTCGATGGGGTCGATGATCACCATAAACTCGGCGACACTGGTGAATAAGGGCCTCGAAGTCATCGAGGCCCACCTGCTCTTCGATATCGACTTCGACAACATCGAAGTCGTCGTCCACCCGCAGTCCCAGATCCATTCGATGGTCGAATTCAGCGATGCCTCGACGATCGCGCAGATCTCACCGCCGGACATGCGACTGCCCATCGCCTACGCGCTCGGCACTCAGTCCGACGGTCAGACCCGTCGACTGGCGTCTGGAGCGGTGGCGAACAACTGGGGACAGCCGATGCACTGGTCATTCGAACCCGTGAACCACATCGCCTTCCCCGCCTTGGGCCTGGCCGTTGAAGCCGGACGGAAGCGGAAGAGCTTCCCCGCAGTCTTCAACGCCGCCAATGAGGTTCTCGTCGAAGCCTTCGTGGGTGGTGAGATCCCATTCACCGGAATCGACAAGGGCATCGAACGGGCCCTGCAGGCCCACCAGCCGGCAGCCGAGCACACGGTCGAGACCGTCCTCGCCGCCGACGCCTGGGCTCGAGAATTCGCCCGCCAAGACCTGGCGGAGCAGGTGGCAGAGGCCGCACCCGGCGCACCGGCTGCACAGTCCGCACCGGGCACGAGCCTCGGCGGTTCCTGATATGACGGTTCTCCTCTACATCGTCGGGATCGTCCTGTTCCTGATCGGAATCTCGATTTCGATCGGTCTGCACGAGCTGGGCCACCTGACGCCGGCGAAGAAGTTCGGTGTCAAGGTCACCCACTACATGGTCGGCTTCGGCCCGACCGTGTTCTCGTTCCGCCGCGGCGAGACGGAATACGGAATCAAGGCGTTTCCCTTGGGCGGATTCATCGCCATGCCGGGAATGTACCCGCCCCTCAAAGCGACAACGCGACGGGCCGGGACTGCTTCCGGAGAGGATGCCCAGCACGCAACTGACGCGGCCGGAAGCGATCACCTCGGCGACGTCGCGATCGAGACTGCTGGCCGCCCGCGCAGGCAGCGGCGCGGTCGCCTGTTCGAGAACACGATGGCCGATGCCCGGGACTTCTCGAACCAGGAGATCGATCCGGGGGAGGAGCACCGGACGTTCTACGCTCTGAACGTCCCCAAACGCCTCGTCGTGATGTTCTCCGGACCTCTGGTCAACCTCGTCCTCGGAATCATCATCATGGCGATCTCGCTCATCGGCATCGGGATCACGACCCCGACGACCACCGTGCAGACCGTCGTCGAGTGTGCGGTTCCGGCCTCCGAAGCGGCGCAGCGTCCCGCGGACCAGAGGAAGAGCTGCCAGGACGATGATCCGCTGACTCCCGCGTGGGAAGCCGGAATCAAACCAGGCGATGACATCACCTCGGTCGCCGGCGTCTCCACCGACAGCTGGGACGAACTCTCCAGCGTCATCAAAGATCATGCCGGTGAGCGAGTCGACGTGTCGTTCACCCGGGACGGTCACTCGCAGTCCGTGAACGTTCCGATCATCGCGCATGAGAGCGCCCGCGTCGACGACAGCGGAAAGCCCATAATGAACGCCGACGGCACACCTCAGACGGTGACGGAGGGATTCTTCGGCGTCGGACCGGTCCAGGAGCGCCAGCCGCTGCCGCTGAACGAATTCCCCGGCGCAGTCTGGGACCAGGTCAGCGGTGTCTTCCACGCGATCGTGACCCTGCCCGTCAAACTCATCGACATCGCCGAGGTGGCCACCGGTTCGAAGGAACGCGACGCCGAGGGGCTGGTCGGGATGGTCGGAGTCGGGCGCATCGCCGGTGAGATCGTGTCGACGGACAAGTTCCAGATCATGGACAAGGCGCAGCTGGGGCTGGGAATGCTGGGATCACTCAACATCTTCCTGTTCGCGTTCAACATGATCCCGCTGCTCCCGCTCGACGGCGGACACATCGCAGTGGGCCTCTACGAAGGGGCGCGCCGCCAGATCAACAAATTCCGTGGGCGCGGCAAGATCGGGCCCTTCGACACAGCCCGACTGCTGCCGCTGACCTACGTCGTCATCGCGCTGATGCTGTGCATGACGGCGCTGCTCGTCTACGTCGACCTCGTCAAACCCGTCACGTTAGACGCGATCTTCAACTCCGGATAGCCGGAGGGCCGACCCCGGGCGGCGGGACAGCGAGGGAGAAGTCTGCCCGCAATGCCCGGCGGGAGCGGTGTTCAGCTGCTCAGTGAGATCGTCTGCACCTCGCCGAGGTGGTCCAAGCTCACCGTGATCGTCGGTGACGTCTGTGCCGGGTTCGTCTCGCCGCCAGCCTGCCCGCCCGGAACCGTCACCGTCCCCTTCAGCGGAGTCGTCATGGTGACGTTCTCGGCGCTGAAGGCCCGAGTGAGCTGCTGCTCTTCTCTCCACGCTGCGAAACGCTCACCACGTTCTGCGCGAGGCTCATCGAGGTCCATGTTCACGGTGAAGAGTTCCTCGGCGACCGTATCGTCGAAATCGATGACCAGGTTCGCTGCGCGCAGCACGGTTTCTGCCTGTTCGGGTGCGGCGGCGTGGTGAGGTGACGGCACCGCGGTGGCCCTGCGGGTGAGCTGCAGACCGGGATTGCCCGTTGCCGCGGCCCAACCGGCGTCGATGGCGTCCCGGACGGTGCTTTCGGCCGGGTAGTAGGTTGTGTTGCCGAACACGACGATGCTCAGACCCAGATCCGGGAACCAGCGCATGTGCGAGCCGTATCCGGGATAGCCCCCGGAATGGCAGGCGACACGACCGAAGCGGGAGTCCAGGCGCGGCTGCAGACCGAAACCGTAGTTCACGGATTCCGTGTGGTGCTCGCTGTGCTGAACTTCGATGAGGCGATGCGCCTGCTGATTGTCGTTCAGGATCCGCGGCAGCGCCTCAGGCGCATAGGCGTCGATGTTCTCAAGGGCGTCCATATGGGCATCCATCCAGGCCCCGATGTCGTTGACCGTGGAGATGACTCCGCCGATGGGGGAGAAGGCACCGGGGCCGGTGAGTTCGGCAGGGTGGCCGCCGCCGTTGCGGTCGATGCGGATGCCGGGCATCAGGTCTGGGAAGTCGGCGATGTCGAAACCGGTGCGAGTCAGACCTACGGGTTCAAGCACCTCGGTGGTCACGAGGTCGATGAACGGCCTCCCGGTCACTGCCTCGGCGACGAGTCCGAGGAGTGCATAGCCGAGGTTGGAGTATTCGTAGCCGGTGTCTGCCGGGCCGATGGGGATGGCTCCGGCCTTGAGATAGTCGACGAGCTCGGTCTTCGTCATCGACTCCACCCGGTCGGCCCAGGGGTCGTCCTTGGTGAACCCGGTGCCCATCGTCAGTGCCTGTCGGCACGTGCGGTCGGCGATCGATGTGTCGGCGATATCGGGGATGAGCTGGCCCAGGGGCCGATCGAGATCCAAGCCCTTGGATGTGAGGTGGCCCATGAGCGCCGCAGTGAACGACTTCGTCATCGACGCGATCCGGTAGGGAACGTCGCCCTGGGCAACGGTCCCGGTCTCACCTCGGCGAAAGACACCCCACGCCAATGTGCCGCCCTGGTCTGCCAGGGAATCGGCTGCAGCTTCAAGATGGCCGATGATGGCCTGGGTATCGGGGTGGGTGAAGGGCACAGAATCGCCTCGGCGCACAGGCATCTCCTCTGATCTGATCCTCGGATCGGAAGGCAAGTTTCCTTCACAATACCTGCGAAACGATGCTGTGGTGAGCGATCACACCGTGGTCGACGAGCCCGGACACAGTTTGAAGTCCTACAATATGAATGACTCGAACGATCAGTCTGGTCCCCAGTCTTCAATGAAGGGAATGTCTTCGTGACATCGGTCAATCTCGGAATGCCTGCCCCACCACCTCCTGTGCTCTCGCCGCGACGGAAGACGCGACAGATCCAGGTCGGAAAGGTCGGCGTCGGTTCCGATTTCCCTGTCAGTGTCCAGTCGATGACGACGACGCAGACCACTGACATCAACGGGACTCTGCAGCAGATCGCCGAACTCACTGCCGCAGGCTGCGACATTGTGCGGGTGGCCTGCCCCTCACCCGATGACGCTGCCGCTTTGCCGATCATCGCGCAGAAGTCGCAGATCCCGGTCATCGCCGACATCCACTTCCAGCCGAAGTACGTCTACGCCGCGATCGACGCCGGCTGCGGCGCTGTCCGCGTCAATCCCGGAAACATCCGCAAATTCGACGATCAGGTCAAGCAGATTGCGAAGGCGGCAAATGACGCCGGAACCTCGATCAGGATCGGTGTCAACGCCGGATCCCTGGACAAGCGGATTATGGAGAAATACGGCAAAGCCACTCCGGAGGCGCTCGTCGAGTCCGCCGTGTGGGAGGCCTCGCTGTTCGAAGAACACGACTTCCACGACTTCAAGATCTCTGTGAAGCACAACGACCCCGTGGTCATGGTCCGCGCCTACGAGCTGCTCGCCGAACGCGGCGACTGGCCCCTGCACCTGGGCGTCACCGAGGCTGGGCCCGCCTTTCAGGGCACAATCAAGTCCGCGACCGCCTTCGGCACACTGCTGTCGCAGGGCATCGGCGACACGATTCGCGTCTCCCTCTCTGCCCCACCGGTGGAGGAGATCAAGGTCGGCAACCAGATTCTGGAGAGCCTCAACCTCAAACCTCGCAAACTCGAGATCGTCTCCTGCCCCTCCTGCGGACGCGCCCAGGTCGACGTCTACACCCTCGCGGACAAGGTCACTGCCGGTCTCGAAGGCATGGAGGTTCCTCTGCGTGTGGCTGTCATGGGCTGTGTCGTCAACGGTCCCGGTGAGGCTCGTGAAGCCGACCTCGGTGTGGCCAGCGGCAACGGCAAGGGCCAGATCTTCGTCAAGGGTGAGGTCATCAAGACCGTGCCCGAGGACATGATCGTCGAGACTCTCATCGAAGAAGCCAATCGCATCGCAGCTGAGTCCGACATCCCGTCCGGGTCGCCCGACGTCGTCGTCGGCTGAGCCCAGTCCTGGCGGAGAAATTTCCCGGTGTGTGAGGATCTGAACAAGGAGGCGCTCTCGTGCTGAGAGTCGCTCGGCTGGGACATCAGCACACTGACTGGCTGAAGGATCTGCTCGCACGCAACCCGTGTGAGAACGTCTACCTCATCGCGCTGCTCGAAGTCACCGGCACAGCTCAGATGGGGTCCCCGGCAGGTACCCTGCTGGGAGTCTTCAACGGCGATCGTCCGGTCGCAGCCTACTGGGTGGGCGGCAACATCATCCCCGTCGCTGCGACCCCAGGCACCAACCAGGTGCTTGCGGAGAAGCTCAACGCCGATGGGCGCTACTCCTGTTCACTCATCGGCGCCCGCGACATCATCCTCGATCTGCACAGCCGCCTGAACTGGGGGCGTCCCCGCGGGGTCCGTGACCGCCAGCCGCTGTTGGCCATCAGCTCCGACCCGTTGATCGAACCCGACGAGGCCGTCAACTTGGTCACGGTGGAGCAGCTGCCCGCAGTGTTCTCTGCCAGCGTGGACATGTTCACCAACGAGGTGGGCTTCTCTCCCGTCGAGGGCGGCCAGGCGAGCTACCTGGCCCGAGTCCGCAACATCATTCGGGGTAAGAACTGCTTTGCACGCATCTCCGAGACTCTGCCTCAGGGCGGTGCGGTCAGACGCTGGCCGGCGACGGAGCAGGCCGAGCAGGTGCTGTTCAAGGCAGACATCGGCATCCGGGCACCGCGCATCGTTCAGGTTCAGGGCGTCTGGGTCCATCCCGACGTTCGCCAGCAGGGCCTGGGCGCTGCCGGAATGGCGGCCGTCGTCGCGCAGACTCGAGCCGCGGGGCATACCACTGTGAGCCTCTATGCCAATGATTACAACGAGGTGGCCCTGCGCATGTACACACGCGTCGGGTTCGAACAGGTCGGCACCTTCGCCACCGTCATGTTCTGACCGGCCTCACGCCGGCGGCGAATGGTTGTGGGCCAGCGGCGCGGCCAGCGGCAGCCTCAGGAGTCTCGGCGATCCCAGTTTCGGGGTTTGGCCATGTCGCCCAGAAACTTCTCCATCTCCCGACGGTCCTTCTTCGTCGGCCGTCCCAATCCTTTGTCTCGGCGGGGGACGAATCCGCGCAGAGCAGGATCCGGCGGCGGAGTGAGGTCTTCGTAGCACTGCACAGCGATCGAGGCCTGCGGCCGAGTGGGGATGAAGCCGGTGATCTTCCAGATGAATTCGGTGCTGGCTTTGCGCACGCGCACCTCCTGGCCGATGGAGACCTTCTGCGCTGCCTTGACACGCTGACCATCGACCTGGACGTGTCCGCCGCGGCAGGCCTGAGTCGCCAGGTTTCGGGTCTTGAACATCCTGGTCGTCCACAGCCAGACGTCGACACGAACGTGCTTGCCGGGCGAACGGTCAATCTCCACAGTCGGCCTCCATCACATCAGCGTTCAACACATCAGAGTCCATTATCGTCGGTGCCCGCGCTCGGTGCTGGGACGTCTGCATCGCGACGCAGCGCGATCTCGGAGCGGCGGGTGAATGTCTGGGCGGGGCGACCGCGCCCCTGGGACACAGCTTGCCCAGTCGGTGCCAGCAGCGGAAGCATCGTGCGGCGAAAGGTGTCTGCCTGCAGATCCTCGCCGGAAACGACCTCGTGCAGTTCGCGCAGCTGTCGCAGCGAGAATTCCTTCGGCAACAGCCCGAACGGGTCGGGTGTGCGCTCATGCAGGGCACGCAGTCGGTGCACCGCCACTCGGACGATCTCCTGATGCTCGGCGCTGAGCTCACGCACCGAATGCACAGGAGCCAGCTTTCTCCGTCGGGCATCCTTCGGGTCAGGCTCTGTCTCCGGGGTACTCGCGTCACCGAATCCGATATCGTTCGTCGACAGCACGTCGAGGTGTGCCACCGAGATCACCCACCCGCGATCATCACGATCGGGCTGGTCGAAGACATGGAGCTGAACTGGGGCACGGTCGACAAGCCGCGCCTTTTCGTGCAGACACCGGGCAACAGCCTCGGCGAGTCGCTCCTGGGGGCGCAGAATCGACCCCGGCAGCTGCCACACGCCATCGCCGGAATGAGTGAGGAGCACGTGCAGGCCACGCCGAGGGACGGGGCAGAGGACCGCGGTGTCGACCGCGACCGAGGGCCGCGGGAACTGCGTCAGTTGAGTGGAATCAGGCATGCTCTTCGTATCGGTCAGGGAGTCGGTGGGACAGCGAATCGGCCTGAATCGTTCAGGCCCTGGTGGACGTCTGTGCCCACCAGTCTAATTCGCTTCCCCCACCACGCGAATCCACCCGCTGACTGCCGCCTTCCAACCACGCGAGCGATCGGTTTTGTCCCATAATTGCCGTGTGGATACTCGCGTGCGATAGTGTTCGATCTGAGTCTTGACAAGTTGAGGAGTATCACCCATGGCCCTGCGCATGTCGTCCCTGTTCGTGCGAACCCAGAAGGAGGACCCGGTCGGTGCCGAGGTCGCCAGCCACAAACTTCTGCACCGTGCGGGCTACATCCGCCGATCGGCCCCGGGGATCTACACATGGCTGCCGCTGGGACTGAAGGTCTTGGGCAAGATCGAAGCCATCGTGCGCGAAGAGATGGCCGAAGCCGGATCGCAGGAAGTTCATTTCCCCGGTCTGCTGCCCGCCGACCCGTACCGGAAGTCCGGCCGCTGGGAAGCCTTCGGACCCGACCTGTTCCACCTCAAGGACCGCAGGGACAACGACTACATTCTGGCACCCACACACGAAGAGGTCTTCACCCTCCTCGTCAAGGACCTGTACTCCTCCTATAAGGACCTCCCGCTCTCGATCTACCAGGTCCAGACCAAATACCGTGATGAGGCCAGGCCCCGCGCGGGTCTGCTGCGCGGACGCGAATTCATCATGAAGGACGCCTACTCCTTCGACATCGACGACGCCGGACTCGACGCCTCCTACGAAGCCATGCGCGTGGCCTACCTGCGCGCCTTCGCCCGCCTCGGCCTGCCCTGCCTGCCCGTCAAAGCCACACCCGGCGCCATGGGCGGCTCCGGCACCGAGGAATTCATCTACCCTTCCGAGGTCGGTGAAGACACCTTCGTGCGCTCACCCGGCGGATACGCCGCGAACGTCGAGGCAGTGACCTCGATCGTGCCCGAGGCGATCCCGTTCGAAGACTCACCCGCAGCCCACGTCGAGGACACCCCAGACACCCCCACGATCGAGTCCCTCGTGGCCGCAGCGAACGCCGATCACCCTCGCGAGGACCGCGAGTGGAGCGCAGCAGACACACTCAAGAACGTCGTCTGCGCCGTCACCCACCCCGACGGCACCCGCGAGATCATCGTCATCGGCCTTCCCGGAGACCGCGACGTCGACCTTGACCGCGCTGCCGGAACCGGAATGCTCGGCAACGGCGAAGTCGATCTCGAGGCCGCCACCAGCGAAGATCTCGCCGCCCACCCGGAGCTCATCAAGGGCTACATCGGACCAGGCCTCGACCTCGACAACCAGGTGCTTGGACTCGAGGGCACCTCGAAGGTCCGCTATCTCCTCGATCCTCGCGTCGTCGAGGGCACCCGGTGGATCACCGGCGCCAACGAGCCCGGCCGCCACGTCTTCGATCTCGTAGCCGGTCGCGACTTCACCTCCGACGGCACCATCGAGGCCGCCGAGGTGGTCCTCGGTGACCCCGCGCCCGACGGTTCTGGCCCGCTCGAGTTGGCCCGTGGCGTTGAGATCGGTCAGATCTTCAAACTGGGCCGCAAGTACGCCGAATCCCTTGATCTCAAGGTCCTGGACCAGAACGGCAAGGCCACTACCGTGACTATGGGCTCCTACGGCCTCGGCGTCACCCGTGTCATGGCCTGCATCGCGGAGGAATACCACAGCGAAGGCGGTCTCCTCTGGCCCCAGCACCTGGCCCCGGCCGATGTGCACATCATCGCCGCAGGCAAGGGCGAAGAGATCGCCGAGGCGGCCGAGAAGCTGACATCCGAGCTCGAATCAGAGGGCGTCACCGTCCTCCTCGACGACCGCCTCAAGGTCTCACCCGGCTTCAAGTTCGCCGATGCTGAACTCATCGGCATCCCGACCGTGATCGTCGTCGGTCGCGGCCTGGCCGATGGAGTGGTCGAAGTCCGCAACCGTCTGGCCGATGAGAAGCAGGAGCAGCCCGTCGCCGAGGTGGTCGCCTCCACCGTGGCCACGATCCGCGCCGCCTACGCCGCGGCTGCTTCCGCGGCAGACGCTGCGATCGCGGAAACATCTGAACGTTGAGCCGACCCAGGTGATGGAAACCCTCACCGCCGGCATCGATGTCACCCTCGGGATGCTCCTGTGGCTGTTGGCCGCGGGCGTACTGGCCGGGTGGATCGATGCCGTAGTCGGCGGCGGCGGTCTGATCCAGCTGCCGGCGCTGCTGCTGGTGCCCGGCATGACACCGGTCCAGGCGGTGGCCACGAACAAGGTGGGATCGATCGCGGGGACAACCGCCTCGGCGGTGACCTATCTGCGCAAGATCACGCCGGACAGATCGGCGACGATCCCTGCCGCCGCCACGGCGTTCCTCGGTGCCGTCCTCGGCGCCAAACTCGCGACCCTGGTCCCCGGTGAACTCTTCACACCGATCATCCTGATCGCGCTCATCGGGGTCGGACTCTTCACGGTCCTCAACCCCAGCCTCGGCGCCGATGCGACCCTGCGGTTCGGGGAGTCCTCGAAACGCCATCATGGGCTGTCATGGCTGATCGGACTCACGATCGGCGTCTACGACGGCGTGCTCGGCCCGGGCACCGGTTCCTTCCTCGTCATCGCGTTCGTCACAGTCATCGGGTTCTCATTCCTCCAGGCCTCGGCCACAGCGAAGGTCATCAACTGGGCGACGAACTTCGGAGCCCTCGTCTTCTTCATCCCCGACGGCCAAGTCGTGTGGGCGCTCGGCCTCGTCGTGGCAGTGGGCAACGTACTCGGCGGAATCTTCGGTGCGCGCACGGCCTTGAAGAAGGGATCCGGCTTCGTCCGCGTTGTCTTCGTCATCGTGGTCTCCGCGATGATCCTCAAACTCGGCTACGACGTGATCTCCGGCCTCATTCACTGACTGACACCATCGCTAAACCTCCCCGACGTCACTAAACGACCCCGGCGCCGGGTGCCATCAGCGACGTCGGGGAGGTTTAGGGGAGTGTTCAGCCGATGGGTTTGAGTGCGTGGGCGTTGACGCCGGCGACGTCGGCACCGGACAGGGCACGCGCCACCCACAAGGACCGTGCGGCATCGGCCAAGGCCCCGGTCGAACCGCTGCGAGCAGACCTGAGATACCAGAACATGTTCGTGACCTCCCGCGCGACGGCGGAACCCATTCCGTACTGTGGGTCCATGCCTGCGCACAGTGCGAGGTCGGTGGCGAAGCCGCGCAGCCACGCGGCCTGGGCCTGCGGATGCTGGGACGGGATCTCCACGAGACGATTCCACAGCACCGGCGCCAAGGTGTAGGCGGTCGGGCCCGACAGCGGCTGCGGGTCGATGGCCTTCCACGTGGAGATGCCGGCGGCATCGGGGTTGCCGGCGAGGATGTTGTAGTAATGCAGATCGGCGTGGATGAGCCAATTCTCCTCTGAAGCGGCCAGCGTCTGCATCCAATTGCGCGCGAACGAGAGCAGAAGCGAATCACCGGGACCTGCCTCTGACCAGCCGCTGAGCAGACCGGCATCAGCATCGAAGGTGCTCAACCAGCCTGCCGCCACATCCTGGACCCGCAGAAAGTCGGAATCCGCGGGAATCTCGAGCGACCTCTGCAGGGCACCCCAGACCGGAGGCACATCGGCCAGAGGAAGCACAGACAGATTGTCCTTGGTCCGCAACCGCTCCTGCAGCGTTACCCGGAAGCTGTGATCGTCCCTGACCACCCGGACGGCGCCGTGCCCGTTCCACATCTTCAACGCCCGCAGGGCCTGCGCATGCGCGGCAGTGTGCGCCGAGGTGGGGGCGGCGAACCGCAGCACCCCCTGGTAGTGCTCCTGGGTCAGGACCGGGATGACGAGGCTCTCGCAACCGGCCCAGGGAGAGCCGGGGACATCGTCGAAGCTCAGCTTCCAGCGATCGGCGAGCTCAGTGGCCATGAAATCCAATGCGGCGACCCAGGAGGTGGTGCGGAATTCGCCGATGATGTCGCGAGTGGCGTTGAACAGGACCGGTGGCACCTTCATTTCTGTGCCACCGCGGCTCCCGAGTCCTCGGAATAGGAGTAACGCAGCACCTGGGGGCCGGCGAAGACCATGCGGGCTTGTGCCGACTCCCACAGTCGCAGAGCGGCTCGTGTGTCGGTCTGCAGCCATGGCAGGATGGCGGCTGCGAGGCCGTCCTCGAGGGATAGGGCCAGCTCTTTGGCGGTCGCCGGGTCGGTGGGGCTGGGGTCGAGCTTCCACGAGGGAGCACCAGCGTCCGCGTTCTTCTCGCCGAGCTTCTCAAGCATCTCTCCTGCCAGTGAGCCCAAGGACTCCAAACGGGCGACCGCACGTTTGCGCTCACGCGACTTCGAGTCGAAGTTCACGGCGAGACGCTCATATCCGTAGGAGGCGGCCCTGGCTTGGTCGAGGATCTCATTCCACATCGGGGAAGCAGTGGAATCGTCGGCGGTGGGTCCCTGTTCGTCAGGAGAGCCCGAGTCCTTCGCAGCCTCAGGTTCGCCCGAGGCCGAGTCAGGACTGGGCTGGCGAGAGTCGCGGATCAGTGCATCTGCGTCACGGATGATCTTCGCGTGCTCTTCTGCCCCCGCGGTCAACGCAAGGCCAGTCGCGACGTCAACGAGCACAGGAATGAGAGTTGAGCCCAAGGTCGGCAGAGCGGTGAATACGGCGGTGGAGACCACCTCGGCGGCGGCGATGTAGGACCGCGGCTTCTCCGACGGTGGGGCCTCGGTTGCCACCTCCGTGGGTGGTGACCACACCGGACCGATGGCAGTGCGGAGCTTCTGCAGATCCTCACCTGCGGTCTCGGGATCCGTGTCTCCCGCGGTCGTGGCGGCGAGGATCCTGGCGATGCGGTTGCGCAGCTGATTCGTCTCATCGAGAGTCGGCACATCCGGGGGAGTATCGAGTCTCACTCCGCAGCCCGACAGCAGGCTCAGGCCGGCCCCGCTCGCACCGAAGAGGAGAAGAGCGCGACGGCTGACGGGAAAACGCATAGGCCAATCGTAGCGGATGCTTAACCCCACCCGGGGGAGTCGCTTAGGGTTGGGCATAGGCAATCAGCAGGGCAGATACGACGTACCCGCGCGAGGCACCCCTCGGCCGCGGGATGAGGACTGGAGGACACATGGATGAAGACGTGGCGCAGATCGAGAAACTTCTGCGGGAGCCGCTGAAGACCTCCGGTTTCTACCTGGAATCGGTCAAGGCAGTCGCCGCAGGGCAAAGGCGGGCGCTGACGGTCGTCGTCGACCTTGACGAGTCCAGTACGGAACCGATGTCGATGGAGAAGATCGCCGAATCCAGCCGACTCGTCGGCGACACCCTCGACGACGTCGAGATCTTCCGTGACAAGCCCTATCAGCTCGAGGTGACGAGCCCGGGGGCGACGAGGAAGCTCGAATCCCCGCGGCACTTCAAACGCGTGATCGGCCGTCGACTCGAAATCAGCACGAAGAAGGATACCTTCAAGCTCGATCTCGACGATGTGGGCGAGAACTCAATCTCGGGAATCGACCCCGCCAGCCGTGAGAAGCGGACCGTGTCGCTGGGCGACATCGTCAAGGCACAGGTCGAACTCAAATTTCGGTGAGCGTAATCTGAGATAGAATGTCACGCCTGCATAAATGAAGACCGACAATTCAATGCTCGAGGGAGCCGGAGAGGATATAGGCCATGGATATCGACCTCAGTGTTCTGCGCATTATCGAGCGAGAGCGGGAGATTCCGCTCGACACTCTGATCGAACTCATCGAACAAGCGCTCTTCCTTGCCTATCAGAAGACCGAGGGCGCGTGGCCAGACTCCCGCGCCGAACTGGACAAGACCTCCGGCGAAGTCCGCATCCTCGCGGTCGAATTCGACAACGATGACAACCCGATCGGTGAATTCGACGATACGCCCACCGGCTTCGGACGCATCGCTGCCCAGACAGCTCGCCAGGTCATCCACCAGCGTCTGCGCGATGTCGCAGACGAATCGGTGCTCGGCAACTTCAAGGGCCGTGAAGGCGAGATCGTCGCCGGCACCATCCAGCAGGGCAGAGACCCGCAGATGGTGCAGGTCGACCTCGGCGAAGTTGAGGCAGTTCTGCCTCCGCACGAGCAGGTTCCCGGAGAGACCTACCGTCACGGACAGCGCCTGCGCGTCTACATCGCAGACGTCCACAAGGGTCCTAAGGGAACTTCTGTCACTGTCTCGCGGACGCACCCGAACCTCGTTCGTCGGCTGTTTGCACACGAAGCACCGGAGATCGCAGACGGCACCGTTGAGATCGTCTCCCTGGCTCGTGAAGCCGGGCACCGAACCAAACTGGCAGTGCGCGCCACGAAGCCCGGCGTGAATGCGAAGGGCTCATGCATCGGTGAACTCGGTTCCCGCGTGCGCGCCGTGATGAACGAACTGGGCCAGGAGAAGATCGACATCGTCGACTACAGCGATGACCCGGCCAAGTTCATCGCCCATGCACTCTCGCCCGCCAAAGCGTCGAAGGTCGACATCCTCGACCCTGACCTGCAGGAATCACGCGCCATCGTCCCGCGCGACCAGCTCTCCCTGGCCATCGGCAAGGAAGGACAGAACGCACGTCTGGCGGCCAAGCTCACCGGTTGGAAGATTGACATCATCCCAGGCGAGTAGGCATCAAGCGTGATCTGAACCACTCGAGCCGTGGCACAGGTGGGGATGGAAGTGCTGTAGAATTGTTTACTGTGATTGTAGGCGCGGCACCCCAAAGGACGTGCATCGCCTGCAGGCAAAAGGCCGACCGGAAAGAACTCACAAGATTCGTGATTCGACCCGATCAGCATCCAGCCATCGTCCATGACGTGTCAGCGACACTTCCGGGACGAGGAGTCTGGGTGCACCCGACCGCCACATGCCTGAAGAAGGCGCTGACGGCCGCATCCTTCGCTCGAGCCTTTCGAACGAAGGTCACCGCCTCGGACCTGCCGAGGATGGATACCGAACCCAAGAAGAGCGGGTAGCCCGAATGGATGACAAGTTGTGAGTGTCGTGCGATGACACCGCTATCGGAATTCGAGAGAGCAGTGAAATGAGAACTGCTCTTCATTGATGAGGTTCTTTCCTGACCGGGAAAGAACCCGGACAGGAGAACTGTGGCAAAGCCCCGTGTTCATGAGCTCGCGAAAGAGCTCGGCACTACAAGTAAGAACGTCCTCGAGAAACTCCAGGGCCTAGGCGAATTCGTTCGCTCCGCATCCTCGACCCTTGAAGCACCGGTTGTGCGCAAGGTGAGAGAAGCATTCGCAGACTCGGCTCCAGCCGACTCCAGCGCAGACAAGGCATCCGGCGCATCCGCCGATTCGAAGTCGGCAGCCAAGCCGGGCGCAAAGCCCGCAGCGAAGCCAGGTGCGCCCAAGCCCGGCGCAAAGACTTCGGCTAAGCCAGGAGCCAAACCCGCCGCCAAACCCGGGGCGAAGGCAAGCTCGGCAGTGACCGAAGCCGCTGATTCCACGGCTGCAGAGTCGAAGCCCGCAGCCAAGTCGACCGGTGCCAAGCCCGGTGCGAAGCCAGCTGCAGCTCCGAAGCCTGCCGCAGAGGCTACGCCCGAAGCACCAGCAGCACCAGCAGCACCGGCCGCAGACGCCAAACCAGCTGCAGACGCCAAGGCCGCTGACACCGACGCAGCTGCGGCTCCCACCGAGCCCGCAGCTGAGCAGGCCAAGCCCGCAGCGCGGTCGAACGCGCCGAAGCCAGGTGCTGCTCCGAAGCCAGGTTCGGCACCCAAGCCGGGCGCTGCTCCGAAGCCAGGCGGTCGCTCGCCGGCTCGCCCCGGAAACAACCCCTTCGCACCAGCACAGGGAATGCCCAAGCCGGCAGGACGCGGCGGACCGAAGTCCGGCAATCGCCCCGGCAGCCAGGGTGGCCAAGGTGGTCCAGGTGCGCGTCCGGGCAACAACCCGTTTGCGAATTCGCAGGGAATGCCGAAGCCAGGCCAGAAGCCACCTCGTGCATCCGGTGAAGAGGGCTCAGCAGGTCCACGACCGGCACCACGCCCGGGCGCACCTCGCCCCAACCCATCGATGATGAAGAACTCTGCGCTGAACAAGCCAGCTCCAGGCCGCGGTCGCGGCGGAGGACGCGGCAACGCGCCCGCCGGCGGTGGCGCACCCGGTGCACCAGGTGCTGCCCCAGGCGGCGCACCCGCAGGTCGTCGCGGACCCGGAGGCGGCCCAGGCGGTCGTGGCTCAGGTCGCGGTCGCGGAAGCACCCAGGGTGCATTCGGCCGCGGTGGAGGTCCCCGTCAGAAGGGACGTAAGTCGAAGCGGGCCAAGCGCGCCGAGTTCGAGCAGATGCAGACACCGTCCGTCGGTGGCGTCTCTGTTCCACGCGGCAACGGCACCACCCCGCTGCGTCTGCGTCGTGGATCCTCGCTGGCTGACTTCGCTGAAAAGATCAACACCGATCCGACGAACCTGGTCACCGTGCTCTTCCACCTCGGCGAGATGGCGACCATCACCCAGTCTCTGGACGAGGGCACCTTCGAGGTCCTCGGCGAGGAGCTCGGCTACAAGATCGAGATCGTCTCACCCGAAGACGAAGACCGGGAGCTGCTCGAGACCTTCGACATCGACCTGGACGCGGAAGCCGCGGACGAGGACGACGATGATCTCGCAGCACGCCCACCGGTCGTCACCGTCATGGGTCACGTCGACCACGGTAAGACCAAGCTTCTCGATGCCATCCGCTCCGCGAACGTGGCGTCCCGCGAAGCCGGCGGAATCACCCAGCACATCGGTGCCTACCAGGCCGAGGTCGAACACGAAGGCATCGATCGCAAGATCACCTTCCTCGATACCCCAGGTCACGAGGCGTTCACCGCTATGCGTGCCCGTGGTGCGAAGTCGACCGACCTTGCGATCCTCGTGGTCGCAGCCGATGACGGCGTGATGCCGCAGACCGTTGAAGCACTCAACCACGCTCAGGCCGCGAATGTGCCGATCGTGGTGGCAGTGAACAAGACGGATAAGGAAGGCGCCAACCCCGCCAAGGTCATGCAGCAGCTGACCGAATACAACCTGGTCGCCGAGGAATACGGCGGCGAGACCATGTTCGTGCCGATCTCCGCGCTCAAGCGCGAGGGCATCGACAAGCTGCTCGAATCCGTCCTGCTGACCACCGACGCTGCACTGGACCTCCGGGCCAACCCGGACAAGTCCGCTCGCGGCATCGCGATCGAAGCCAAGCTGGACAAGGGCCGCGGCGCTGTTGCCACCGTGCTCGTCGACTCCGGCACACTGCGTCAGGGAGATGCCATCGTGTGTGGCACCGCCTACGGACGTGTGCGTGCCATGTTCGATGAGAACGGCAACCTCGTTGAGGAAGCGGGACCATCCCGTCCCGTCCAGGTGCTGGGTCTGTCCTCAGTGCCGCGCGCCGGTGACACGTTCATCTCCACAGATGATGATCGCACCGCCCGCCAGATCGCTGAGAAGCGTGACGCCATCGAGCGCAACGCAGCTCAGGCTCGCGGTCGCAAGCGCATCAGCCTCGAGGACTTCACCAAGGCGCTCGCCGAGGGCAAGGTCGACATGCTCAACCTCATCCTCAAGGGCGACGTGTCCGGTGCTGTCGAAGCACTGGAAGATTCGCTGCTCAAGATCGATGTGGGCGACGACGTCGACCTGCGCATCATCCACCGCGGTGTGGGTGCGATCACCGAGAACGACATCAACCTGGCCACGGTCGACAATGCGATCGTCCTCGGCTTCAACGTCCGTCCGGAAGCGAAGGCACGCGACCTGGCAGAACGCGAAGGCGTCGACGTCCGGTACTACTCGGTCATCTACCAGGCGATCGACGATATCGAGAGCTCGCTCAAGGGCATGCTCAAGCCGGAGTACGAAGAGGTCCAGACAGGCACCGCGGAAATCCGCGAAGTCTTCCGTTCCTCGAAGTTCGGCAACATCGCCGGTTGTATCGTTCGCGACGGTCACATCACCAGGAACGCGTCTGCTCGCGTCACCCGTGATGGCGTGGTCGTTGGGGAAAAGGTCAAGATCGAGTCCCTGCGTCGTTTCAAGGACGATGCCACCGAGGTCCGCGAAGGATACGAGTGCGGCATCGGCCTGGGCAGCTTCAACGATCTGCGAACCGGTGACATCATCGAGACCGTCGAGATGCGTGAGAAGCCTCGCGACTGATCAGCGCATCGCTCTCCAGGCCGGGTTCTGAACGGGTAGTGTGCGAGCGGGTGGCATGAGTCCACTCGCCCGCATACGGCCCGGGCAGGACCCGGTCTGTGCTTCGGCGCCCAGCTACACCCAGAAACTCACGCACAGCACCACCCCAGAGACGAAAGTGGCAGTTCCCAACGAACTCGGTCACGAACACGATTCAGACGAAGAAGGAAGACACCATGGCAGATGCAACTCGGGCGCGTAAGATCGCCGACCAGATCAAGGTCATCGTCGCCAGCACGATCGAACGCAGACTCAAGGACCCACGTCTCGGTTTCGTCACGGTCACCGATGTGCGCGTGACCGGAGACCTGCAGCACGCCTCGATCTTCTACACGGTCTTCGGCGACGGACAGGACCTGGAAGCCACAGGCAAAGCACTGGAATCCGCGAAGGGCTTCATCCGCTCCGAGGTCGGCAAGGGCCTCACGATTCGACTCACCCCGAGCCTCGAATTCATCGCCGACGCCGTGCCGGAGGCCGCCGCTCATCTCGACGGTCTTCTCGCCAAAGCCGCAGCCGATGACGCTCGGGTGGCCGGCCTGGCCAAGGACGCGAAACCTGCTGGAGATGTCGACCCCTACAAGAGGGCCGACGTCGAAGACGAGGACTGAGCGCTGAACCGCGCGGGAAACCGCGCAGACGCGATCTCTGTCACTGTAAGCAAAAAACTTTACGTAACAGTTTTGTTATCTTTCGGTTCTGGTTTAGACTTTTTCTGGTAACGAAATGATTACGACTCTGTCAAGGGATTTCTGCATTGGGTAAGCACTCTTCGCCAAAGCCTGGCTTTGCTAAGCAGCTGGTCCGGGATCTGACCCCCGCCAGCAAGCGCTCTGCCGGTCGGCACTCCTCGGACGCGCCGTCAACCGCCACCTCGGTGTTGGCCACTGTCCGTCAGCGTCCTGTCGTTGCCGCTATCGCGGTTCCGGCCGCCGCCACCGCAGCCGTTGTCGGCTCCACCGTCGTGATGAGCCCGCCCGAGGCCGGCAACGTCACGACCGAGGCAGCTGAGACCTCGGCGCAGCAGCCGCAGTCGAAGCCTTCGGCTGTCAGCCAGGACGAGATCGACGCCCAGCGCAAGAAGGCCGGCGAAGAGTACATCAAGGATGTCAAGGACGATCCCAAGTACAAGAACAAGACATCGAAGACGACGCTCGACGTCAAAACTCCGAAGCCCAAACCGTCTGCGACGACTGAGAAGGCCGACGCGGAGTCCGGCAGCGCGAAGTCCTCCGACGACAAGTCCTCCAAGGGTGGAGACACCCCATCCGGCATCTCGAACGAGCCCTGCTCGGTCTCGTCCTCGATCGAATCCGGTCTGCAGCCCAATGCGGTCAACGGCTACCGCGCCGTGTGTGCGAAATTCCCCGAGGTCAAGACCTACGGCGGCGTTCGCCCGGGCTCCGGCACATCCGACCACTACACAGGCGGGGCCGTCGATATCATGATCGCCGACTCCACCGGCGACCGCATCGCCGACTACCTGATCAAGAACTCGGGTGCCCTCAACGTCAAGTACGTGATCTGGAAGCAGCGCATCTGGAACCCCGGCAGCGGCTGGTCCAGCATGGAAGACCGTGGATCACCAACGGACAACCACTTCGACCACGTGCACGTATCGTTCAACTGATCGCACCTGCCACGTGAACGATTCCGCGCCACAGGGCGTCCTTGTCTGTGACAAGCCCCAGGGCCTGACTTCCCACGGCGTCGTCTCTCGGATTCGGCGCTGGTACGGTACCCGCAAGGTCGGGCACGCCGGAACACTCGATCCGATGGCCACGGGCGTGCTCGTGCTCGGACTGGGCCGCGGGACCAAACTTCTGGGATACATCACCGGTGTGTCCAAAACCTATCTGGCCACGATCCGCCTCGGCTCGGCCACGCCCACGGATGACGCGGACTCCGAACCGGATCTCTTCGCCGAACCGGCCGCACTGGCGGCAGTCACCGGTGAGTCGATCGCCCAAGGCGTTCTCGCGCTGACGGGATCGATCGACCAGGTTCCCAGTGCCGTCTCCGCAATCAAGGTCAACGGCCAACGCTCCTACGCCCGCGTGCGTGCCGGTGAAGACGTTGAGCTCAAGGCCCGCAGGGTCGAGATCTCGAACTTCACCATTCTCGATACTCGGTTCTCCGTTGCCGAGGGTCACATTGACGTCGACGTCGAAGTCGATTGCTCATCGGGAACCTATGTGCGTGCTCTGGCGCGAGATCTTGGCACCAGCCTCGGCGTCCATGGCCATCTGACCGCGCTGCGGCGCACCCGCGTGGGCGCCTTCGACCTGGACCAGGCGGTGACGATCCCCGAGGATCTCGACACCGGGGCGCCCGCACTGATATCCCTCGCCGAGGTGGCCCAGACCCTGCTTCCGACGGTGCACGTGGACTCGGAGGAGGCCAAGGCACTCATGCAGGGCAAGAGGGTCAGCACGGACCGCAGCCCTGAGCAGGGCAGCGAGGTCGCTGTGGTCTCCGGCGATGAGCTCGTCTCGATCGCCGAGGTGCGAGCCGGGGGAGTGCTGAAGTCCCAGACGGCATTCGCCATCGACCTCGCCTGATAGTACAAGTGATTTGCTTGTATTCAGTCAATACAACTGAAACGCTTGTTTCTTGTCAGCGGGTTTGGTGTACTTGAGTCATGTATGTCATGACCATCGACCAGCGAGGATCCCGCGACCGCACCGATGAGGTGCCCGGTCTGCTTGAGATCCTCGCCCGCGTTGAGACCCAGCGGGGCTTCGAACGCACGATCGGCGATGAGGTGCAGGGCGTTCTCAGCTCGGCGGAACAGGTGACTCTGGCCGTCCGACTGTTGGCTGCTCAGACCGGGTGGCATATCGGAATCGGCATCGGCCCGGTCGAAACCCCATTACCGGCCTCCACTGCCGAGGGCAGGGGAGAGGCCTTCTATGCAGCCAGGCGCGCGGTCGAGGCCGCAAAGGGGGCGCCGGCGCATCTCGTCGTGGATCCGACGACCGAGCAGTCGGATCCGGCGACCGAGCAGTCGCAACTGGCCGAAAGTGCTCTGCGGCTGATGGTCTGGACATTCGAGAACATCCGGTCTCAGTCACGTCGCTACATCGAACGTCGACTCGACCGGCCCGAATCCACACAGCACGACATCGCCGAACATTTCGACGTCTCCCAACAAGCTGTGTCGCGGGTGCTCTCCCCGGGCAGTGTGGAACTCATCGAAGGCGCCTGCGCGCTCTCGACCTTCCACCTCGCTCGGTCAGAAGCCGGCTCAGGCAGCGATTCTCAGGCAGGTGCCCTTGTGGTTTGACGTACTCATCGCGGTCCTCGCCGCAATCGTCGCCGGGGCAGGCGGGTACCCGCTGGTTCCGCTGTTCCTGAGGTTGACCCACGACGGCCCCGGTTCGAAGCCGAGTCGCACCGGCAGTGAGGACATCGAGGTCCTGCGGGGTGGAATGTGGATCGGCATCGTCGAGCGTGCACTCATCGCCGGTGCCATCGTGCTGGGGCGGCCCGAGCTCATGGCCGTCGTCATCGCAGTCAAGGGGCTCGGGCGCTTCGCAGAGATCAAATCGTCGTCTGCCGCCGGCGAACGATTCATCATCGGCACGTTCGTGTCCATCGCGATCGCATCCTTGATCGGTGTGATCGGCTGGGCGGTCATCTCCTGACAGAGCCATCTCCCGACAGGGGAGCGGGTTAGCACGTGGGAACATCTCTGAGATAACCTGATTCGGTGCACGGAAGGAGCAAACGTCGAGTGGAGCTTTATCACGGACTGAATGAGGTCAGGACCGACGATGTCGGCACCGTCGTGACCCTCGGAAACTTCGACGGGGTCCACCGCGGTCACCAGACCGTTCTCCAAGCCGTCGCGGCGCTGGCCCGCGAGCGATCTCTGCGCTCCGTGGCCATGACCTTCGACCCGCATCCGCGCACGGTCCACCGCCCGGATGGACCCACTCCGATGATCACGAGCACGAAGCAGAAGGCCGACTTCATTTCGGACACCGGCATCGACGCCCTGTTCGTCCAGCGCTACGACCTCGATTTCGCGGCCCAGAGCGCCGAGGAGTTCGTCCGCACCTACTTCGTTGAGGCCCTGCACTGTGAAGTCGTCGTCGTCGGCGATGATGTGCGGTTCGGCAAAGACAACGAAGGCACCATCGAAACTCTGCGCCACCTCGGCGAGAAATACGGATTCCGGACCGAGACGATCGAAGAGGTCGGACGTGGGGGACGGTACTCCTCGTCCCGGATCCGTGAGCAGATCGCCGCCGGTGATGTCGCCGAGGCTGCTGATCAGCTGGGTCGCTACCACCGGGTTGAGGGGACTGTCGTCCACGGCGATGCCCGCGGTCGCGACCTCGGGTTCCCGACTGCGAACCTGTCCGAGGATGCCGCCGGCCTCATTCCCGCCGACGGCGTCTATGCCGGGTGGGCGACTTTCTCCGGGGAGAATCAGGCTTACCCTGCCGCCATTTCGGTGGGGACGAATCCCACGTTCGAAGGCAACATCCGACGCGTCGAAGCGCATGTTCTCGATAAGGAATTTGGGGAATTCGACGTCTACGGCAGGCACATGACACTCGAATTCGTGTCACGGATCCGGGGACAGGTGACGTTCACCGGCATGGACGAACTCGTTGTGAAGATGCATGAGGATATTGCCGATGTGCGCGAGGTCCTCCACACCTGATAAACTGAACCTTGCCGTTTTCACCGGCCGCGGTTCGATAGTGCTGAGACTGACAGGTCTCGGCGCCGCGCAACGATCAAAAGGAGAAGTCCATGGCTCTCAGTACTGCTGAAAAGCAAGAAGTCATCAAGGAATATGCAACTCACGAGGGCGACACCGGTTCTCCCGAGGTCCAGGTTGCGCTGCTGACCCGCCGGATCACCGAGCTCACCGAGCACTTCAAAGATCACAAGCACGACCACCACTCACGTCGTGGCCTGCTGCTCCTCGTCGGCCAGCGCCGCCGGATGCTCAAGTACTTGCAGCGCGTCGAGATCGAGCGCTACCGCGAGCTCATCAAGCGCCTGGGTCTGCGTCGCTGAGACCAGCCCCCTCATATTGAGTGCGATACGAAGCGTCCTGCACCATGCAGGGCGCTTCTTCGTCTTCCCAAGCAGCTCAATTCCCGTGGCATCCGGATTTCCGCGACAGCACGAGTTCTCGGCATGCCCGGGTGGTATGCGTCTCGATGGCTCGACGAGGCAACTGCGGTAGACTTCAAAGTGGACAATCATGCCATGGACGTTTCGGTCCTCGGTAGTGGCCTCCGGAAGAACGGGCAGACGACTGCCGGTTCCGTGGGCCCCGATCGATGACCGGCTTGGATCCATGGGATGTCCAAGCCAATATCCACCGGATTCACGCGGGCTTTCCGCCTTCGGACTGCGAAGGTGTCCGCGTGCCGGTTACGAACAAGGAGAATACGTGGGACTCAACCCTGAATCCGCCGTAGCGCACATTGACAATGGCAGCTACGGTTCACACACCATCCGTTTTGAAACAGGACGGCTCGCCCAACAGGCCGCCGGTTCTGCCGTCGCCTACCTCGACGACGAAACCATGCTCTTCTCGGCCACCTCGGCCGGCAAGCACCCCCGTGAGGGCTTCGACTTCTTCCCCCTGACAGTCGACGTCGAAGAGCGCATGTACGCCGCGGGCCGCATCCCGGGATCGTTCTTCCGCCGCGAAGGACGTCCCTCGACCGACGCAGTCCTGACCTGCCGTCTCATCGACCGCCCCCTGCGCCCTTCCTTCGTGAAGGGACTGCGCAACGAGGTCCAGGTCGTCGTTACAGTGATGTCGATCCACCCTGACCACATCTACGACGCGCTGGCCATCAACGCCGCCTCGATGTCGACTCAGCTCTCTGGGCTGCCCTTCTCCGGCCCCATCGGCGGTGTGCGCATCGCACTCATCGACGGCCAGTGGGTTGCCTTCCCGAACCATTCTCAGCTCGACGACGCCGTCTTCAACATGGTCGTCGCCGGCCGTGTCGTCGGTGACGACGTTGCGATCATGATGGTCGAGGCAGAAGCCACGGACAACGCCATGGACCGCATCAAGACCGGTGCCCCCGCACCGACCGAAGAGGTTGTGGCCGAGGGACTCGAAGCTGCGAAGCCCTTCATCAGCGAACTCTGCCGTGCGCAGCAGGAGCTGGCCGACAGCGCTGCCAAGCCCACCGTCGAGTTCCCTGTCTTCAAGGACTATCAGGACGACGTCTACGAGGCTGTGCGTGAACTCGCCGAAGCCAAGCAGACCGAGAACTTCCAGATCGCTGACAAGCAGGAACGCGAAGCAGCCGGCGAAGTTCTGCTCTCTGAGCTCTTCGACCAGCTGGGCGAGCGTTTCGCGGGCCGCGAGAAGGAAATCGCCGGTGCTCTCAACGCACTGACCAAGCAGGTCGTGCGCAAGCGCATCCTGACCGAGCAGATCCGCATCGACGGTCGTGGTCTCAAGGACATCCGTCCGCTGACCGCAGAGACCAACGTGATCCCACGTGCACACGGTTCGGCCATCTTCGAGCGCGGAGAGACCCAGATCCTCGGTGTCACCACGCTGAACATGCTCAAGCTCGAACAGCACATCGACTCGCTGTCGCCTGTGACCACGAAGCGTTACATGCACCACTACAACTTCCCGCCCTACTCGGTCGGTGAGACCGGTCGTGTGGGCAGCCCGAAGCGTCGCGAAATCGGTCACGGTGCACTGGCTGAACGTGCTCTCGTGCCGGTTCTGCCGAAGCGTGAGGACTTCCCCTACGCCATCCGTGAGGTCTCCGAAGCACTCGGATCCAACGGTTCGACCTCAATGGGTTCGGTCTGTGCCTCGACTCTGGCCATGCTCTCGGCCGGTGTGCCGCTGCAGGCTCCTGTTGCAGGCATCGCCATGGGCCTCGTCTCCGACGTCATCTCCACCGACTCCGGTGACCAGACCGCCTACGCGGCACTGACGGACATCCTCGGCGCAGAAGACGCCTTCGGCGACATGGACTTCAAGGTCGCCGGTACGCGTGACTTCATCACCGCGATCCAGCTCGACACCAAGCTCGACGGCCTTCCCGCCTCGGTGCTCGGTGCCGCACTCAAGCAGGCCCACGAAGCCCGCATGGTCATCCTCGACGTGATCGCCGAGGCCATCGACGCTCCGGCAGAGATGGCACCGACCGCTCCACGCATCATCTCGGTGAACATCCCTGTCGACAAGATCGGTGAGGTCATCGGACCCAAGGGCAAGATGATCAACCAGATGCAGGAAGACACCGGCGCTGACATCAGCATCGAAGACGACGGAACAGTCCTCATCGGTGCCACCGACGGCGAGTCAGCAGAGGCTGCTCGTTCGATGATCAACGCCATTGCCAACCCGCAGGTTCCTGAGGTCGGCGAACGCTACCTCGGCACCGTCGTGAAGACGATGAGCTTCGGCGCATTTGTCTCCCTGACACCGGGCAAGGACGGACTGCTGCACATCTCCGAGCTGCGCAAGCTCAACGATGGCAAGCGCGTCGAGGACGTCGAAGACGTCGTCGGAGTCGGACAGAAGGTCCAGGTCGAGATCACGAAGATCGACGACCGCGGCAAGCTGTCACTCTCGCCAGTCGGCGACGATGACGAAGAGACAGACGAGGGATCAGACAACTGATACTCAAGGATTCTCACACCGGGGAGGGCAGCCGAATTGATCGGTCTGTCCTCCCCGGTGGTTTAACAGTGACCACTGAACACATGCCGGGACTTGCCTCGGAGACGATCGGCATCTGGGTCGCGGCCGGTTCGCGTGACGAATCGATCGAGACCGCCGGTTCGACCCATTTCCTCGAGCACATGCTCTTCAAGGGAACGCCGACGAAGGACGCGAAGTCGATCGCAGCGGCCTTCGACCGGACTGGGGGAGACTCCAACGCCATCACGGCCAAGGAACTCACCTGCTATTACTCGCGCTGCCTGGTCACAGACCTGGCGGACATCACCGCGCTCCTCGTTGACATGGTCTCGAACTCGAAGCTGGATGCCGAGGAGTTCGAACGTGAACGCGGGGTCATCATCGAAGAGTTGGCAATGTCGGCCGACGACCCCGGCGACGTCCTGTTCGATGACTTCGACGAACTCATCTTCGGCGATCACCCCTTGGCGCGCCCGGTCGGTGCCACCAAGGACCAGATCCGCGTTCTGGGTCACCACACACTCCTCGAGCACCATTCGACGACCTATGTTCCCCCGCGTCTGGTCATTGCCGCTGCCGGCGGTGCCACCCATGACGAGGTCCTGGGCATGGTCGACGACGCACTGGCTCAGGCCGGGGTCGGCTCTGAGGCCGGCGCACATGCTTGGGACAGCGCTGCTGCGCCGGGCACGATGCCTGCCTGTGGTGCACGTGAGGTGCCGACGTTCCATTCGGGTGCCTCACACACCGTCAAAGACACCGAACAGTTGGGAATGCTCCTCGGCTGTGAAGGTCTCGAAGAGGGCCATCCGGATCGCTTCGTCTATTCGGTGCTGCTGACAATGCTCGGTGGAGGCATGTCCTCCCGCCTCTTCCAGAGTGTGCGAGAAGAGCGCGGCCTCGCCTATGCTGTCAACTGCATGGCAAGCCAGTTCACCGACTTCGGAACGTTCGGCATCTACGCAGGCTGCACACCGGAGAACGGGCAGGCCGTCGTCGACCTGGCGTTGGCCGAATGGGATCGCTTGGCGCAGAGCCCGCCGAGTCGCTCGGAATTGGACGGGATCGTCTCCCAGCTCTCGGGTTCGATGGTCCTCGGACTCGAATCCTCGGCGGCGCGTATGAATCGATTGGCCAGGTCGGAGATCTTCGGGATCGCACTCGAATCTCCTCTCGACCTCATCGACCGCGTCCGCTCGGTCACGGCTGAGCAGGTGTCGACGATGGCAGGAGACCTCATGAGTCGCCCGAAGTCGCTGTCCCTTGTGGGACCGTCCACCTCGGTGGAACTGCCCTAGCCAGCAGGGGCGGCGCCACCGAACGCACGTGGTCCTCAAGAGATTGGGTCCGCAACTTCCACAGGCCACATCAGCGCGTCATGCTCTCTGGCAACGGAATCGACATGGCGTGATGGAATACATCCAAGGGATCGTACTTCTGTTTCGCCTGCATTAGGTCGTGCCCGATCTCGGGGCCAAAGTACAATTCAAGCCATTGATGCGGTGTCCCAGTGTATGGAGAACTGGGTCGTTCGAACTCCAGCATCTCAATGTCAGGATAATTGATATAGCATCCTTGATAATGATCATCGTTTGAATCCCATGGGAATCCATCGATTTGGGTGGGAAAACATTTCATATAGACTCTGTTCAGCCAACTAACATATTTCTCATCAAGCTCATAATCATGCCAATAGGCTTGATACTGAATTTTCGCGTAAGAGGATCTCTGAAAGACTGAGTCGTGAGAGGAGGACTTCCCATTGATCGCCCCTCCGTAGGAATCGAACGCGACGATGCAGTCCGAGACGTTAAGTTGTTTCTCCTCATTGGCACTGATGAGTTCGTTAGGCTTACTGGTGAGCGCCTCGTGAAGTCCATCGGAGAACTGAGCTGGTACTGACTTCAGATATGCGCTCTTATATTTTCCTCGTCGATTGTGTCCACTGCCGTTGGCGTACTGGACTGCCTCGAGCCAGTTCATAGCCACGGCACCTTCTAACGCATCTCCTTTGAGATGCTCTTGAACTGGATGATTTGATTTTTGGGGCATCGGTAACGAATCAGAATGCCGAAAATGCGCGGTCGTGTCAGATAGCTTGTACTCGACTGTATCATCGGTCAATTTCTTGGATAGCGAAAGCGCAGAGAACAGTGCATTAATCGAACTATTTACTCGCTTGGCAAATTCTAAGCGATCATTATTGTCGAGGTCGATATTTACACATTGGACGGTCATGGTGATATCTTTGGAATGGTGCGGCACATGGAGAATCGAGAATAGGTCCCGCTGCGTATGATCTTGATCGATTTTTTCGAAGTACTCCACAAAACTGCGAATCAAGACGTTGAATTTTCGTTTCCCGTCGGTAGAGCTTTCGAATTGGTTCCAAGGTATTGTGACGAAGAGCAAAACGGCATCTGATGGTGCTTTGGGTAGTTCGTCAAAGTAAAATGCGGTAATCACACCAACGTTTCCTCCGCCAGCGCCGCAGCACAGTTGAAAGAGATCTTCGTTGACTCCGCCGGAGCCATCTGAATCGGGCCGTTTTGCATGTACAAGTGCAGGTTCTGACCGGTCAGCGGTAGGTGGCAACACTACATCGACCGCTGTCAGCCAATCGGAAGTCAGTCCCTGAAGGCGAGACAGAAGCCCATAACCACCGCCAGAAATGTGACCTCCAGTCCCAACGGAATAGCAGGAACCTCCGGGAATTGTGACGCCGTCAGTTTTGTACATATTGACGTATCCGTCCCAATTCATGGTGCCTGGGAGAACCTTGTATTTGTAGGTGAGATCGCCGGTCGGCGTCTGAGCTTCCAGGCCTTTGTTGCCATGTTTGGTCCTCGCGATAGTCACGTTATCGTGGTAGTGCGTCGGTTTGAGATGCACGTTCTTTTCGAATCCCGACATCGGACCAACATCAATTATATATCCGGACGGGTTTTCTGAGACAAATCCCTCGTAGCAATGTCCACCGCTTCGAATTGTAATTCGTGCCTCTGTGCTGTAATCGGTGCTTCGGGGTGTGGTTGGAACTGGCTTTCTCTTGTTTGGGAGGCGCCCGTATAGGTCCCTGTAGGCGAGGCTGACCGCTGAGAGAACCTCGGATACAGACTTGCAAACAAGAACTTTCGCTGCACGTTCGATGTCTGAGCTTGGCCATCTTTGGTTGAATCCGCTTGTGAGTGTTCGGTAACGTGGATCTGAGGGATCAATCTGCTGCTCGGGTAATAGCGGATTCGCTCCGCTAGCTGAGTCGTGAGAGTTAGTACCTTGGATAGACATTTAAATTTCTCCTAAGCTTCGTGACTCATAAGATAAACTTATACCTATTGGAGTTGCTGATATTAGACTAACGCGCGCTACTTAATAGATTAACGGTTGATTAAAGTGATTTTGTCTTGAAGTTTGTGTAATCCTTTCCGCTAGTCAGCCAGGCGTAAGTATTGCAGAGTTGCTGAGTTGCGAACTATCTGCGTAGTCGGCATTGTATTTCATATAATTGGTAGTTGGGAATATTTCCCATCAACAATGACAGCGCGCGGAACGATATGCACGTCTGGTGTAACTGCGTTTCCTTTTGAGTCTATGTAGTTTTCATTACCTCGAAACCCGTCTGCGAGCTCGAACACTGTCGCATGCCGGATCGTGTCGTCGGGATTGAGCCAGGGCTCGTCCAGGCTGAGGATCGACCTTGGTGAGTCGGTGACGGCACGAATGATGTCGTCGATGGCCATGCCACAGGCGAGGAGCTTGGTCATTACGCTTGCCAAGCTGTGCACGGGACCATTTACATTTCGGACATGGATGTCTGTGCTGATGGAATCGGGTGGGAAACCGGCTTCAACGGCTCGCCGAGCGATTCCGAAGTCAAAACTTGCCGCGCCGTGTCCAACATCGAGTTTGACGCCTCGTTCGATAGCTCTTCGGAGTGCAGGCAAGGGAGTGCCATCAGGACTCCAGGGGGTCCCGACCTTTCCGTGATAGCAGTGCGTGATCACGTCGCCGTCGTCGAGAAGATCGAGCACATCGTCGATGACAGGTGGTACTTCACCGATGTGGACCATCAGTGGCACGTGACATTCTCTGGCAACTGTCCGACCCATCTGCAAGGGCAGCAGGCCCATGTTTCCGACGATCATACCGCTTGAGCGAACCTTGATTCCTCGGATGAAGGTGGGGCTGTTGATAACTGCTTTCACGGATGCGTCGATATCGATGAGACTTATGTCTGCCGTTTCCCTCAGATTGACCAAGCCGCCCGAGCCGATGTTGAGCCAGCTGACGACTTTTGTCTTGGCGGAAGGTGTGACATACCTTTCAAACCCATCGACGGTTGCTTGCCCGGCGCTGCCTGCATCGGCAACCAGATGAACTCCGTGATCGAGTCCAACAGAATCCGGTGAGACACTAATTTGAGTTGATCCGTCGAAGACGTGCGTATGGAGGTCCGCCCAACCTGGACTGATGGCCAGGCGCGCTGCGGCGGCTGCATGTTCGTTGCTTCCTACCAGTCGGGCACATGATGCTGAGACATTCAGTGCCCCTACCCATGATTTCGTTCCATCGTCAATAATGCGAATCGGCGTCGTCTGGTGATCCTCACTGGGGTGCATTCCTACTCCTGAAATGGTTTTGACACATCGAAGTCAAGCAACATAGAGATATCGTTTGCCGCCGCGGCCACACGTGGACCAAGCGTCATCAGCTCTGGCACATCAAGAACAAACGCAAGACCGGACACACTGACTCCACCGATCGGTTGACCTAGTCTGTCTAGTACTGATGCCCCGACACAACGAATTTTGGGTTCGTTTTCCTCGTCATCGAGGGCAAACCCGAGATCAGCGATACGGTCGAGGTCTTCATGGATCTTCACCAGTCCCGCCTCGCCGGTTCCGAGCTTCGCTTGGAGCAACTGGTCTGCCTCGTCGCGAGGCAGAGCGGCGAGGATCGATTTGCCGATCGACGTGCAGTGAAGTTCGAGGTGCATTCCGACTCGAGATGCCATCTGATAAGGCTTGTCACCTTCGAACTTGGAAATATACACCGCACTGGTGCCGACGAAAGCAGCGAAATGAACGGTATGGCCAGTCGACCTCTGCAGGGCGTCGAGAGTCGGAGCAGCTTCGGTGACAGCGTCGCCGCGAGCAGGACCCACCAATGCACGCATCGCCAAGCCTGATGAGTAGAAGCCATCCCCGGTGGGTGCCGCATAGTTCATCTCGGTCAACACCTGAAGAATGCGATGTGCGCTTGGTCTCTTGATCTGAGCTCGGTCTGCGATCTCGGACAGGCGGTGAGGGCCGTCGGGACTACTTAACGCTTGCATGACCGCGAGTACTTTGTGGATGGAATTCATTTTTTGCCGTTCGATGCTGGACATTGACTCCGGACCCAGTCTACTATAGTTCATAAGGCTGAATGCCATTCCGTCATACGGAACGCAATAGAGTGGATACCTTCGGTGCACTCCTACGCCAATGGCGGCGCAGTGAATATCTCCTAGAGAAAGTATCGGTCATCATGTCGGTAGATCCCAGGTTTCAGAGAACCCGGAAACAGGTCATCAGTGCGGCAGCTTCGGTCCTCGCCGTGTCGCTTGCCTTGGGGGCATGTTCCTCAGGTGAGAGCTCGGATGGAGACACAACGAATCTACGAGTCGCCATTCCCTCTGATGTCGTCTCCCTCGACCCGCAACTCCAGGGCGATATGACATCAATGGGAGTGGCAAGCAACATCTTCGATACTCTGACAGTTCGCCAAGCAGACGGGGAACTCGGGCCCGGCCTGGCGACAAAATGGGAACAGACAGATCCTAAGACATGGATGTTCACCATTCGTGACGGCGTTGAGTTTCAGAATGGTGAAAAACTCGATTCGGACACAGTTGCGTTTAGTATCAATCGTCTGCTCGATCCCGAGACCAAATCTCCCATTGTCGAACTTGCCAATGTCAAGGAGGCCGTCGCGGAGGATTCGTCCACAGTCAAATTCGTCATGAAGCAATCTGACCCAGTGCTGCCTGCAAAACTCTCGCTCTTCGGCGGCGTCGTGGTTCCGCAAAAGCTGATCGAAAAGGAAGGGGACGAGGAGTTCGCTAAGCATCCAGTCGGCACTGGCCCCTATGAGTTCGTGTCCCGGTCACAGGCAGACGAAATTGTGCTCAAGGCCAATTCGGACTATTGGGGCGAGGCGCCTTCGGTGGAGAATCTGACATTTAAGATCATGCCCGATCCTTCTGCTTCGATACAGACGCTGCAAGCTGGCGAAGTGGACATCGTGTCCGCCCTCAGCACCGATGCGGCAGCACAGCTTGAAGGGAATCCGGATACCTCCGTCCATAGTGTCCCTGGGATCAGAACTTATTCGGTCAATCTCGACACCATCTCCGATGGGCCATTGGCCGATAGGTCGGTCAGGCAGGCGTTGAACTATGCGGTCGACGTTCCTTCGCTCGTCGATACTATCCAGGGCGGGGCTGCACAGCAGGCCGCGACATTGCTGCCCTCCAACGCTTTCGGCTACGACGCATCGATCAAGCCATATGAGCACAACGTCGAAAGAGCAAAGAACCTGCTCAAGGCAGCCGGTTATGAGGACGGATTCGACACGACCCTGACGGCCTCTGAAACCGACTCGTCGCTGGCGCAAGCCGTGTCTGGACAACTTGCCGAAGTCGGCGTGAAAGCCGAGGTCCGTGTGCTCGACGCTCAATCTGCGAAATCAGAGTTGATCACGCTCAACGAGAAACACGACAAAGGTATGTTCCTCATGGCCAACTCTGGCTGGACGATGGATGCTGTGAGCTACATTCAGTCCATGGTGAAATCCGATCGTCGATCCAGTCGCTGGGATAACAAGGAAGCCAACAAACTCGTCATCCAAGGTGAGACGAAGACTGACGATGACGATCGAATCGCAGCATACAAGCAACTTCAGACGCTGCTTCACGATGAGGCGCCGTTCGTCTATATGTTTACCATCGACAACACATACGCCACTTCACAGGGGGTCGAATGGGACATGCCGACCACAGGCGTTCTGAGTATGGCTGAAGCTGTGAAGAAGTAGAGGGGTAGACAAGATGTCGATTGAAACTTCGGGCCAGCCATTGGCGTCGAAATCACCAAGGCAGAAAACCGGAAACGAGCTATGGCTGCATCTGGCCAAGCGCATCGCCCAGACTGTTTTCGTGCTGTTCTGCGTCGCTACCTTGACGTTCTTCCTCGTACGTCTCACTGGTGACCCCGTCAAAGCGATCTTGCCAGATAATGCGTCCCTAGAGCAGGAGACAGCACTGCGGGCGCAACTCGGGCTCGACCAGCCGCTTCTGAACCAGTATCTGTCCTACATGGGGGGAGTAATCCGGTTCGATTTCGGCGATTCGCTGTATTTCCGAGAAGCGGCGCTACCCTTGATCCTCTCCCGTCTGCCCGCGACGATTGAGTTAGCAGCGGGCGCGCTGATCTTCGCCCTTATCGTCTCGATTCCCGCGGGAATGGTCGCGGCACTGCGCCGCGGAAAGTCGACTGACAGCGCTGTCGTTGCGACTGTCCTCATCGGCCAGTCCACCCCAGCCTTCTTCGTGGGCATCATCCTGATTCTGATCTTCGCGGTGAATCTGAGTTGGCTTCCTTCTTCAGGGATGGGTGGCCTCAGCCACCTCATCCTGCCGGCAATCACCTTGGGCCTATATTCTATGGCAATGATCACTAGGCTGTTGCGATCCTCGCTCATCGACGTCCTCGGTGAGGACTACATTCGAACGGCTCGAGCCAAGGGTCTCTCGCGTTGGCAGGGGATCCGTGATCACGCACTGAAGAATGCAGCGTTACCGGTGGTGACCATCGTTGGTCTGGAGATCGGGAATCTGCTTGGAGGGGCGATTCTTACGGAGCAGGTATTCTCCTGGCCAGGTGTCGGGCGATTGACGGTGGAAGCAATCACCAATCGAGACTTTGCTTTGATCCAAGCCATTGTGCTGTTCCTGTCACTGGTGTTCGTCGTCACCAATCTCCTCGTCGACATTGCCTATGCGTTCATAGATCCGAGAGTCAGGTTGAGCAAATGAGTAATCACAATGTTTCAGCCCCTCACCCAAGTGTGGGGAGTTCGGATGTCGCGGAGGTGGCAGCGGGGCAACAGCCCCCCAGCGTTTTCCGCAGTTTCCTCCAGGCTCTTCGCCGAAACCACGTCGCACAAGTGGCAGTGGTGATCCTCTTCATCGCGGTGATTGTCGGACTCTTCGCGCCGCTCATCGCCCCCCACGATCCCCAGGCTCAGAATCTAGCCAATCGCCTGCGACCACCATTCTGGGACGCACAAAGCGTCCCGGGGCACGTACTCGGAACCGATGAGCTCGGCCGAGACGTTCTCAGCCGGGTGCTCTTTGGCACGAGGGTCTCTCTCCTGGTCGGAATTTCGGCAACTATTCTTTCGGGGCTCATCGGAACAGTAATCGGCGTGGTGTCTGGATACCTTAGAGGGCTAACAGATGTTCTATTCATGCGGTTGGCGGATATTCAACTTGCCTATCCCACGATCCTTCTTGCACTCGTCGTCGTTGTTGTTGTCGAGCCCAGCGTATGGATCGTTGTTCTTGTCCTCGGGATAAATGGATGGATGAATTATGCACGAGTCATCCGTGCTGAGGTCTTGTCTCTACGCACTAGGGAATTCGTCAAAGCGGCAAAAGCCATTGGAGCAGGAAGCGGTCAGATCATGTGGCGTCATATTCGACCGAATATTATCGCACCGCTTGCAACTGTCGGGACCTTGCAGGTGGCAGCCATGATCATCGCTGAAGCCTCGTTGAGCTATCTGGGCCTTGGAGTACCGCCGACAATACCGACCTGGGGCGGGATGCTGGCCTCGGGGCAATTGTATATTGGAACAGCTTGGTGGATTGCTGTCTTCAGCGGAATGGCTGTGGTTCTGACAACATTGTCTATCAATGTGACTGGCGATCTTCTTCGCGACTTCGCCGACCCCAAGGCATACCGATGAGTAGATACGCCGAATGCTATGTCTGTGATGATTGTGGAGCAGAGTTCGATCTGCAATCTCTGGAGAACCTGTGTCGACTCTGCGGGGGTCTGCTCGAAGTAAGATACGACCTAGACGCGGTAGCCGACCCTCATGCACTGATTTCATCTGGCCGAGGAATGTGGCGGTGGGGGCAACTGCTTCCGCTTCCAGCAGAGGCATCGATAGTCACGCTTGGTGAAGGCGACTCACCGCTTCTGGAGATGCCCACTCTCAGCAGCGAAGTGGGAGTTCGACAATTGTTCGTTAAAAATGACAGCCTGATGCCGACTGGCTCCTTCAAAGATCGAGGATATTCACTCGCGGTGTCATTCGCTAAGCACTTGGGACTCGACTCAGCATTCACTTACAGCTCAGGAAATGCGGGTGCATCGTTTGCCGCCTACTGCGCTCGGTCTGGAATCGATGCAACAGTGTTTGTCGAAGACGTGGCCAATGAAGCGAAACGTGCTCTAATCTCTCTGCACGGAGCGAATGTTTATCAACTGAAGTATCAGTCCAGTAAGGAGATATTCGACGCAGTCACCGGTCTCAGCAGCGCGGGACAATATTCGTTCGTCAATTTCATCAACCCGATCAGGCATGAGGCGATGAAAGTCTGTGCTTACGAAATTTGCGAGTCATTGGATTGGAAGGCCCCTGATGTCGTTGTTCACCCAGTTGGGACTGGAGGAGGGCTGTGGGGAACGTGGAAGGGCTTTTGCGAACTCCGGGTTCTTGGACTGATTGACAAACTTCCACGGATGATCGGAGTGCAACCTAAAGTGTGTGCTCCTTTGTTCGAGGCCTTTGTGTCGGGGAAATCCTCCACGACTGCCACGGGTGATGCCAGCCAGACGATGGCACAGAGCATCGCTGGTGACGACATGATCCAAGGCGGAAAGCGTCCACTCCGTGCGATTCGAGAGTCGAATGGAACTGCAGTAGCGGTCAGTGAAGACTCGATTGCACGGGCAATGACTGATCTTGGTGCCGCTGCGGTGGGAGTGGAGCCCTCTGCAGCGGTGTCGTATGCAGCCTTGACTGAGGGCATTCGAGATGGCTGGCTGTCAGCGGACGACAGGGCTGTGGCAGTTGTGACCGGTGTTGCGCTGAAACAGCCGTCTGTACTTGTGGATGTGACCCCAAGCATCAAGGGCCTAGTGGCAGCTCGCACTTCTGAGATGCTGAAAGTGCTTAACGAGGGAGTGGAATCATGACGACTAGTGCGAAGCGAATACTCTGGGAAGCACGTGAAACTCGAGTTTTCTCCGCTGCAGCGTGGTCAATTGGCGACCATCATGGGCCTTGGGATCACGGGACTATCGGGACTGTCTATTGGGACGGGCCCGAGGCCACTGAAGGGTGCTATTGGGATCTGGCGTCATTGACTAAGCCCATCGTTGCAACGGCTATTTTCTCCTTGATCGAGGACGGTTTGCTGACTCTGGAACAAACTGTCGGGGAGACTCAGACGAACTATGCGGACGATGGATCAATGATCACCGTGGGTCAATTGCTGACACACACGAGTGGCCTACCCGGAGGCGTGCCGCTCTTTCGCACGTGCTCATCGACGGACGAGATGCTCGACGCGGTGCGGAAGCTCCCTCTGTCATCGCCTCCGGGGGAGAGGTGCGAGTATTCATCTCCAGGTTTCATTCTCTTGGGCCAGATTGCTGAAGAGGTCACGGGACAGCCACTAAATGAAGTCGTTCAAGATAGGATTCTTCGCCCTTTGGGAATGATGGACACGAGCTTCGGAGTGCCGTTCCATGAACGCGCCCATGCCGTAGCCACTGAGAACGATCCCTGGAGAGGGCATGTCGTGCAGGGGGAGGTCCATGATGAGAACGCGAAGGTGATCGGCAAAGCTGCAGGTCACGCAGGTATATTCTCCACGCTTCCGGACATGGAACGATTCGCCCATGCCGTCGCGCTAGCCAGCCAGGGGGAGGAAACCGAGATCATCGGATGTGAGGCCTTCCGCCTCATGACCTCTCTGCAGACAGGTGAGAGCAAGGACCGCTGGGCGCACGGTTGGATGATCGCCGGAGACCATCTGCATGGTCGAAGCGCGGGCACTCGCATCAGTTCGTCAGGATTCGGTCACACCGGATTCACCGGCACCTCGTTGTGGGTCGATCCCTCCAGCGGCCGATACAGCCTTCTTCTGACCAATCGGGTCCATCCGACTCGACATGGAGATTCCATAGAGAACGTGCGCATTCGGATGAATGATCTGGCATTTGCGACATGATGACCGCGGCCGATTTCTACAAGTGTTTTCAACAGAATGAACGAGTGAAGGAGTTTCCATGTCCATACAAGCAATCAGTACCCCCCTGGCCCCGGCGCCGGCAGGGCCCTATTCCCAAGCAGTCGTTGCCAATGGGATGGTCTTCACTGCCGGTTTCGGACCCCAGGCCCCGGCGACGGGACAAGTTCCAGAAGGGATCGAGGCTCAGACTGATCAGCTGATGCGCAATCTGCAAGTAGTTCTGGAACAGGCTGGTTCCGGTTGGGACAGGGTCGTGAAAGCCACTGTACACCTGCAGGAGTTGCATCGTGATTATGCCCCTTTCAATAAGGTGTATGAAAAGTATGTGAGCCCCCCGCACCCGGTTCGCACCACAGTGGGGTCGGATCTGGCAAACATTCTTGTGGAGATCGATGTTGTTGCCGTTGTCGAGGACTGACGGAAGATCACTATCGGGAAAGCATGCGAAAGGCATTGATGTGCGAGATTATTTTTCTCCTCAAGGCGCAGGCGTGGTCACATTCGGCGAAGCCATGGGTCTGTTCGAAGCTGAATCCATCGGGCGGTTGAGACCCGGGTGCACACTTTCGTTGAGCTTCGGCGGTTCTGAAAGTAACGTGGCCATCGGACTGTCGAGACTCGGTCTCCAAGCAACGTGGATGGGCGTGCTCGGAAATGACTCGATTGGGGACATGGCGCTGCGTGAGATGAGGGCCGAAGGAGTGACTGTCCTTGCCAGGAGAGCCGTAGGCGCTCCGACCGGCGTAATGGTCAAGGAGCAGCCAGCCTCATCGGTGACCAGAGTGCAATATTTTCGCGACCATAGTGCAGGCGCCAGCTTGACCTTGGATGATCTTGCTCTTGAGGTGATTCGAGAAGCACAGATCATCCATCTGACTGGGGTGACACTGGCTTTGTCGGACGAGATGCCCGAACTGGTATCAGATGTGATCGGCATGGCAAGGGAGGCCGGTGTTCTGGTCTCACTCGATCTGAATTATCGAGCGGCACTGTGGAGCGAAGAGAGCGCTCGCGCGGTGTATAGACGGCTGTTGCCAGAGGTCGACATTGTCTTCGCGGGAGAGCACGAGGCTGCGATTGCGGTCGGGTGCGAACTCGAGACAGAGGCCCTTGCCCATAAGCTGGGTGAATTCGGTCCCTCACAGTCTATTATCACCAAGGGATCGAAGGGTGCTATGGCAGTTATTGATGATCATGAATACGCAGTCGATGGTCTCTCCGTCTCCGTGGTAGATACTGTCGGTGCCGGCGATGCTTTCGTTGCCGGTTATCTTGCCGAGTTCCTGCGACAAATGCCACCGCAGGAACGCTTGGATCTCGCGAATGCTGTGGGTGCCCGGGTCTGTCAAGTGCCTGGGGATTGGGAAGGTCTGCCGTATCGCAAAGATCTTGTCGTCAGTTCGGACTCGGTGCAGAGATGAGATTTTTTATGGATGTATTGAAAGTTCCATGGCACCTAGTCCGTTGTGAAAGGGCATCTCGACAGATGCCCTGCCATAGCCGGATCTGCGTCTAGGTAGGAGACTCACATGAAATTAGAAACTCTCTTGTCCGTCAAAGACCTTCGAGTAAGCTTCGAGACCCCCAACGGAGCCTTCGAAGCCATTCACGGTGTGAGCTTCGATGTCGAAGCGGGGGAGACCCTCGCGATCGTCGGTGAGTCGGGATCGGGAAAGTCCACCATCGCCTCATGTATCAATCGATTGCTCGCAGACAATGGAACCATTTCCGCGGGAAGTATCGACTATAAGGGACGCGACCTATTGTCTGTTAGCGAAGCGGAGATGTCATCGATTCGGGGAATGGAGATCGGTCTTGTCCCGCAGGATCCGATGTCGAACCTCAATCCGGTGCGCACGGTGGGGGCACAGATTCGAGAGGCTTTGGAGATTCACGGGATCGCGAAGGGCCCTGATAGTCGCGAGCGTGTCATCGAGCTGTTGACCACGGTTGGTATCCCTGATCCGACAGTGCGTTACGAACAGTACCCCCATCAGTTCTCCGGAGGTATGAAACAGCGAGTGCTCGTCGCCATGGGGCTTGCGTGTCGGCCTCAATTGTTAATCGCGGACGAGCCTACGAGCGCCCTGGACGTCACTGTTCAACGAAAGATTCTTGACACTCTTGGGGACTTGACATCGAGCGCTGAGACTGCGGTCTTGCTGATCACGCACGACCTGGCTTTGGCAACGGAACGTGCTGATCGTGTCCTTGTGATGTATCACGGGAATCTGATCGAAGAAGGGCCGGCGAAAGAGATCCTGGCCGAGCCTCGAGAAGAATACACGCGTCGACTTGTACACGCCGCGCCCAGTTTGTCCACCACTTCTCTGATTGATCGTTCCTCCACTAGTAGCGGTCGATCGCCTCTGGTGAAGGTTGCAGGCGTGGGACGATGCTACAAGATCGGCACCGCCGGCGGGCGGTCAGATTTCTGGGCCGCACGTGATATCACCTTCGAGATCCCTCGTGGACAGACTGTATCGATTGTTGGCGAATCGGGGTCTGGCAAGTCGACGACTGCCAATATGGTGCTGGGGTTGGAAGAGGTCGACGAAGGCTCCATTGAACTTGATGGCAACTTCTTAGCGAAGATGAATCGGAAGCAGATGTTCGCACTGCGTAGTCGAATGCAGCCGGTGTTTCAGAACCCTTTTGCTTCTCTGGATCCCCGCTACACGGTTGCCGCCTCAATAGCAGAACCATTGGAAGTTCATAAGGTAGACGACCGCAATGCACGGACAAAGCGAGTGGCAGAACTCCTTGAGCAGGTCGCTTTGCCATCAAGCCTCGGGTTCCGGTATCCACATGAGCTTTCCGGTGGTCAGCGGCAGCGAGTCGCGATCGCTCGTGCCCTGGCCTTGAATCCTGAATTGGTTGTCCTGGACGAAGCGGTGTCTGCTTTGGATGTTCTTGTCCAGGCGCAGATTCTTGAGCTTCTTGCACGACTGCAAGTCGAGCTCAGTTTAAGCTACCTCTTCATCAGTCACGATCTGGCTGTTGTTCAGATGGTCTCTGACATCGTCCACGTCATGAAGGGCGGTCGAATGGTGGAGAGTGGGACACCGGCAGAGATCTTTGACAATCCGCAGGACCCTTACACTAGAGAATTGCTCGCGGCAATCCCGAGCTAAGGCTCCTGATAGGTGTGACCAGGCCCCGGGTGATGGCTGAGGCTGAACGGGTTGCGAAATATCCACTGAGTCGGACGCCGGAAGCACGGCAGCCGCTGATTGCAATTCAAAGGAGGACAGATGGGCAACGAGCGTTTAGACTCAATCTGTGAAGCAGGAGTCATCGCGGTGGTGAGGGCTCCGACGGCTCAAGCGGCCATCGATGCTGCAGACGCAGTCATCCGCGGCGGGGTCACTGGAATCGAAGTGACCTTCACCGTACCCGATGCGATCTATGTGGTTGAGAAGCTAATTGCCCGCTACGGTCAGAACGTCCAAGTGGGGCTCGGCACTATCACTACGCCTAGTCAAGCTGAAGCGGCTACGGCAACCGGCGCCGACTTCCTAGTTACTCCCGGATGCCGCGAAGATGTCGTCAAGAGCATGGTGGCCGCAGGAAGAGTCACCATGGCTGGGGCCCTGTCCCCGACCGAGGTGATGAGTGCCAATGCGCTCGGTGTAGACGCGGTGAAGCTGTTCCCCGCGTCTTTGGGCGGCCCCTCCTACCTCAGTGCTCTGCGTGGCCCGTTTCCCGACACCGACTTTGTGCCCACGGGCGGCGTGACGGCTGAAAATCTCTCGGACTGGATCGGGCAGGGGGCGATTGCTGTGGGTGCAGGCGGCGATCTGGTCAGCAGTGAGTCGGTCAGAGAGCGAGACTGGTCAGACATCGAGGCACGGGCGAGCCGTTACTCTCGCGCATTCAGGCAGACTCTCAGCCTGGAGTGAGTGTGCGCCCATGTGATCGGTAGCGGCGAAATACGGATTCGTGCGGAGGTCATATTCTTCGTGAGATGAATGCTGGATGCTAAACGGCCGTTGAGCTATTGTGGACATCTGTACGAAATCAGTCGTCCTGAGCATGTCGCAAATCGGCCCATGCGCACAGGAAGCGCCGATGATGCCGTCTGCAGTGGCTCGGCGATGATCTTTCCACGACATGGGGAGGCGAGCATGCCCAGGAAGAGCGCATCGGTGCGCCGGGAGGAGATCCTGGCTGCGACGATCGAGGAGATCGAGACCACGGGCCTGCGGGCCCTCCGTGTCGCCGATGTCGCCGATCGGCTGGGCCTGAGCCCGAGTCTGGTCATCTACCATTTCGTCACGAAGGAAGCGCTTGTTGCAGCCGCCTTCGCCCAGGCCGGGGAGAACGACCTCTACCGCGCGCGTCGCCTGGCTGCGGGACGCAAGCCCGCCCTTGAGCGATTGCGTGAGGTCATCGGCTGGTACATGCCGACCGGATCGACGAGGAGCTGGAAGATCTGGATCGACGGCTGGTCAGCAGGGCTCTTCGACCCCGATGTGAGGTCGACGTTTGCCACCCTCGACCAGGCATGGAAGATGATCCTGGCAGGACTCATCGTCGAGGGCATCGACGCGGAAGAGATTCGCAACGACGTCGTGGGGGAGGAGGCTGCGACGAGGATCCTCGCCTACCTCGACGGGCTCGCGGTCCAACTCATCTTCAACCCCGATTCCGTGTCCCCGGCGACCCTGTCCGCCTGGGTCGAGGCGTTCGTCGCAGGCGAACTGGACGCAACCCCGGATTGGTCCTGAGACGCCCTTGACTCGCCAGTCCTCGGACGGCCAGACTAGGAGTCTGAACTGAACGGCGATTCAGTAAAACACGTGGGAGCGACATGTTCATGGACATCACCTGGCAGGACCCGGTCACCGGAGCGTACGGATTCGTCGTCATCGACACGCTGGTGAGGGGGACGGCCTCGGGCGGGCTGCGAATGCGTCAGGGGTGCACTCTTGACGAGGTTCGGGGCCTGGCCCAGGGGATGACGCGCAAGGAAGCGATCCATCTGCGAGTGGGCCGGCACTACGTTCCCGTCGGCGGTGCGAAGGGCGGTATCGACTTCGACCCACGTGCCCCCGGTGCCACTGACATCCTCGAACGGTTCCTCGTCGCCGTGAACCCGATCATGCGCGCCTATTGGGCCCTCGGTGAGGACCTGGGCGTGCGCCAGAACGATATCGACGACATTCTTGCCAGGCGTGAGCTCGGGAGCGGACTCTCAGCCGTGGAGAAGCTGCTGACGGACCCGGAAGCGGCGAAAGCGCGGGCGGAGGCGGCGTTCTCCACGCTCGTCGACGGTCTGGCGCAGGATGAGCTCGTCGGCGGACTGGGAGTGGCCACCTCGGCGATCGCAGCGCTCGAAGCCGACGGACGGGACCCGGCAACCGCGACCGCAGTGATCCAAGGATTCGGATCCATGGGCGGGGCGAGCGCCCGGTTCCTCGCCGAGGCGGGGGTGCGCATCGTCGGCATCGCCGACGCCGACGGGTTCGTGTCCAACCCGGCCGGTCTCGACGTCGAGGCCCTACTGGCCACGCGTGATCCCTTCGGCGGCATCGATCGAGCCACACTGCGTCCCGAGGATCTGGACGGCGATCGCGGAGACTGGCTGGCCGCTGACGCCGATGTGCTTGTCCCGGCTGCCGTCAGCTACGCAATCACGAGTGAGAATTGTGAGGCCATCACCGCCGGGCTCATCGTCGAGGCCGCGAACATGCCCGTCCTGCCCGATGCGGAAGATCGCCTTCGGGCCCGCGGGGTCACGGTCGTTCCCGACTTCCTCGCGAACTCCGCGACGAATGCATGGTGGTGGTGGGTGACGTTCGGCGATGTCGACGGCAGCTGGGACGACAGCAGGTCGCTGGTCACCCAGACTCTGCGCGAACTCACGATCCTGGTGCTCAGCGACGCCGACCGGCAGGGCGTCACACCCCGACAGGCGGCACAGTCCCTGGTTGATGCGAATCTCGAAGCCCTCCGAGCGACCACGGATCCAGCGACCGGCGTCGATCCAGCCACCGCCGTCGGCACCGCGACCGGTGACCAGCTTCCCGGCTCGAAGGCAGAACGCTAGAATCATGGACCAATTCTTCGACCCCGGCAGCGTTGCCGTCCTCGGAGCCTCGAACGACCCAGCGAAATGGGGGTTCTGGCTATCGGCGGGAGCGCTGAAGGGAACCCATCGCCGCCAGGTCTATCTCATCAACTCCCGCGTCGCCTCGATCCAGGGTGAACCCACCTTCGGCAGCCTCGCTGAGCTGCCGGAGACCCCGGAGCTCCTGGTCATCTCGATCCCGGGCCGAGGGGTGCCTGCCGTCGTCGATGAGGCGCTGGCGGCCGGAGTGCGCGCCTTCCTCATCATCTCCGCCAGGGTGCCGGATGCTGCAGAGATGGCCCAACGCATCATCTCCGCAGGTGCCCGCCTCATCGGTCCCTCCTCCTTAGGCGTTGTCGATGCGAGCAACGATCTGCTCCTAGCGTGGGGCAACTTCACGCCGGGGTCTCTGGCCGTGGTGACGCAGAGCGGCCAATTGGGCACGGAGATCGCAACCCTCTCGGCACGCAGCGGACTCGGAATCTCACGCTTTGCCTCCATCGGGGGACAGTCCGACGTGAGGGCCGCGGAGATCCTGACCTCCCTGGTCGATGACGAGGCCACCACACAGGTCGTCCTCTACCTCGAGTCCTTCACCGGCGGCAGTGCCCTGGTCGCGGCCATGCAGGCGCTGCGCGCGGCCGGAAAGCCCACAATGATCCTGACCACGGGCCAATCCGACGCCGGTGCCCGGCTCGCGAAATCGCACACCGGATCGCTCACCTCGGCGATGGATACGGTCGATGCCGCCTGCCGCGCGGCCGGCGCGATCCGGCTCTCGACTCCGGGGGAGGCGGTCGAATTCGCCGGTTTCCTCGCCACGTCGTGGCTGCCTGCGGGCAAGAAGATCGCCATCATCTCCGACTCTGGCGGGCAGGGCGCGATCGCGGCGGACCGAGCCGAATCCCATGGTCTGCGCGTCAACATCCTCAACACCGCCACCCGCACCCGGGTTGAAGGCCACCTGCCGCTGGCCGGGCATATCGACAACCCGATCGATCTCGACGGGGCAGGGGAGGCGGACCTGTCCGTGCATGCGTGTCTCGTCGATGAGCTCCTGGCCGATGAATCGATCGACTCAGTCATCCTCAGCGGGTACTTCGGCTGCTACGGCGAGGACATTCCCGCACTCCTCGACGCGGAACTGGCCGAGGTGGGAGCGCTGGGGGAGACCGTGCGCAAGCACCGCAAACCACTCATCGTCCACTCGATGAGCGCCGATTCACCCGCCGTGGCCGCACTGTGGGAGAACTCGATACCTGTCTACACCTCGATCGAATCGGTCATGCGCGTCGTCGCCGGAGCAGGCTTCTACGCCTCACACGCCGGGCGCATCACCGAGGCACTGGAACGCTCGGGTCCGGTCACGCCGTGGGGGACCGGATACGCGGCGGCGCGGGACACGATCTCCGCGGCCGGGGTGCCGGTGCCCCGGGCGCAGACCGTGAAACGCGGAACTGAACTCGCCGAGGTGATGGCCGGCTCGGACCTGACTCCGCCGTTTGTACTCAAGGCCGGGTGGCCCGCCCACAAAACGGAGCTCGGGGCGATCGCCCTGGGGCTTCGCGATGCCACGGCCCTCGAGGACGCCTACACGGAGATGGTGGCCCGCCTCGGCGAGGGCGAGTACATCGTCGAGGAGATGGACACCCGCGGTGAAGCCGTCGAGATCCTCGTCGGTGGGCGACAGGACGAGAACTTCGGGCCCATCGTGATGGTGGGAGCCGGAGGAACCGAGACGGAACTCTACGGCGACACCTGGCTCGAACTGGCACCGGTGACGCATGCGGAAGCACTCGATATGGTCTCCCGGCTCACGTGCTACCGGCTGCTGACCGGGTGGCGTGGACGGCGTGCCGCCGACCTTGACGAACTGGCCGAGATCATCGTCTCGGTGTCCCGTCTGATTGCCGGCAGCAACGAGATCCAGGAGGTCGAGATCAACCCGGTGCGCGTCACCCCGGACGGGGCGCTCGCCGTGGACGCCCTCGTCGTGACCAACCGAGACGACGAGAGCGATGACGGCACGGACGACAACAGCAGTAGCGACAGCGGCAGCAACACCAATGGCGATGGCAGCGACAACGGCAAAAGCGACAACGATGGCAATGGCGAGAAGGAGTCACCATGACAGAGGTACAGGCAGAGATCACGGGTGGCGCACACCTGGCTCGTGCGTTGAGAGCCGAGGGCATCACGCGCGTCTTCGGGATTCCCGGGACGCACAACCTTGAGATCTTCGCGCAGCTGGCGGCTGAGGGAATCGACATCGTCTCGCCGCGGCACGAGCAGGGTGCCGGATATATGGCCGACGGTGCTGCACGCGTGACCGGAGAGGTGCAGGTCGTCGTGACGACGACGGGACCGGCGGTGTTCAACGCGCTGACCGCGCTGCTGCAGTCCTTCACCGACTCGGTTCCGGTCCTGCTCATCAGCCCCGGAATGCCATTGACCCACCCGGGACGGGGCAACGGACTCCTCCACGAGGTGCGCAATCAGAGCCAGGCGATCGACGCCGTCCTCGGTGACAGCCATCGGGTGACGAGCCCCGGTGAGGTGTCGTTGGCGGTCGGACAGGCCCTGTCGCGCATGCGCAGCGGGCGCGCTCGCCCCGCCTACATCGAGATCCCACTCGATCTCATCGAGGCCGCTGGGCCCGGGTGGGCCCACCCGGCGATCACCCGCCCGCATCCGAGCTCTGAGCCCTCCGCGATCAGGTCCGCCGCCGAGGCGCTGGCGGGCGCCCAGCGTCCCCTCCTCATCGTCGGGGCTGGGGCCCGCAGCGCCGGAGCCGAGATCGAAGAGCTTTCCCGGGTGCTCGGTGCCGGTGTCATCCTGTCCTCGAACGCGAAGGGAACGATCGATGATGAGTTCGAGAACAACCTCGGCGCCATCGGTGTCCTCGAAGCCTTGCCGGAGGTGCTCAGCGCTGCCGATGCGGTGGTGGCCATCGGTACGGAACTGGCTCCCAGCGATTTCTGGCCCGAACCGATGCCGCTTCCGCACGCCATCGTGCGCATCGACATCGACGAGGAGCAGATGCTGCGCAACGCCCGCGTCACCCACCCGATCGTGGCTGATGCCAAAGACGCGACGATCGCGCTGACACACCAGCTGCACCAGACCAGGTCGACCAGTGGCTCCGGGAACAGTGTCGAGTGGCTGCGTGGCTGGCAGGACACGATCACGGCCGCAGCCAAGGATGAAGGTGCGCCGTGGGCACAGCTGTGCGCAGGGCTCAACGACTACACCGCCTTGGCGACATCACCGGTCATCATCGCCGCGGATTCTACGATGTGCTGCTACTACGGAGTGCAGACCGGATGGATGGCACGCCGAGGTGACCGTTTTCTCTACCCGGCAGGCGCCGGAACCCTGGGATACGGGCTGCCCGCGGGAATCGGTGCGAAACTCGCCGTGCCCACCGCAAGGGTCGTGGCGATCGAGGGTGATGGGGGCGCGATGTTCACGATCACCGAACTCGCCGCGGCAGTGCAGGCACGAGCATCACTGTCACTCATCATCGTCGACAACGGCGGGTACGGGGAGATCCGCAACGAAATGGCCGATCGCGGCGACACTCCTGCGGGTGTGGCACTGCTGGGCCCCGACTTCCCGAGCCTGGCTCAGTCGATGGGCGCTCGCGGTGTCCACGTCGAGACCCAGGAACAGCTGACCTCGGCGCTGAAGCAGGCCGAGGACTTCGCGGGACCAACACTCATCCACATCATCGAGGACTCCCGTGCCGCCACGGACATGCTGGGTGCCTCTCGGCCGGCAGACTGTTCACACGAGTCGGCACACAATTCGCACGAGAAGAAGGACCTGACATGAGCTACACACCCTGGCCACTCAGCGATGAACAGAATGACATCATCGAACTGTGCGCCACCTTCGCCAAGGACAAGATCCGACCCATAGGGCACACAGTCGACGAGGCGGACACCGAGTCCCCGGTTGAGCTCTTTCGCGAAGCCTCGCGCGTGGGCATCACCGACTTCATGATTCCCGAGGAGTACGGAGGTGGTGGCTTCACCGACGTCTTCACTCAATGCCTCGTCCAGGAACAGCTGTGCTTCGGAGATCCCGGCATCGGCAACCTGCTGTGCTCCAACGGCTTCTTCGCCGATCCGATCCTCGCGCTGGGCACCGAAGAGCAGAAGGAGACCTGGCTGCGTCCCCTGACCGGACCCGATCCGATCTTCACCGCTCTGGCGACGACCGAACCGGGTTCGGGATCCGACTCCGCCTCGATCACCACCAGAGCCGAGCCTGTCGACGGCGGATACCTCCTCAACGGACAGAAGGTCTGGATCTCCAACGCCGGACTGGCCGAGGGCTATGTCGTCTTCGCCAAGACCGACCCTGCGCAACGCTCACGAGGAGTCACCGCATTCCTCCTGCCGAAAGACACCGAGGGCATGGACTTCGGTGCGCCGATGAAGAAGATGGGTCAGCGTGCGATCGTGTGCAGGGAGATCTTCTTCTCCGACGCGTTCGTGCCGACCCACAACCGCCTCGGCGAGGAGGGGCAGGGTTTCTACGGGCTGATGCGCACCTTCGACATCTCCCGTGTGGTCCTCGGCGCCGCAGCGCTGGGCACCGCCAGAGCCGCCTACGAATACGCCCGCGACTATGCGCGTGAACGCACACAGTTCGGCAAAACGATCATCGAACACCAGTCCGTTGCCTTCCGCCTTGCGGACATGTCGGCGCGCATCGATGCCGCCTGGCTGCAGGTCCTGAATGCGGCCCGGATGATCGATGCCGGTGATGCGGTACCGCGAGAGAAGGTCACCGCAGCGGCGGCCATGGCGAAGCTCAATGCCTCGGAGACGGCGATGTTCTGCACCTGGGCCGGCATCCAGACCCTGGGCGGTTGGGGCTATTCGCGAGAGCACCCGGTCGAGCAGTGGATGCGAGATGCGAAGCTCGAGGAGATCGAGGAGGGCACCTCAGACATCATGCGGCTGCTCATCTCACGAAATCTGCCCTGATCCGGCTCGAGCTCGCGTGCTCGAACCGGTGGAAACATGCTGGTCTCTCGGCGTGCTCGATCCGGTGTGATCACGGCCGATCAGTTATTTTCCGAGGTCACAGGGCGTCATCTGGAATAGACCTCTGCAATACCGTGTTGTTCGAGATGAGACCCTGCTATAGGGTCGAAATGAAGCCGCCGACCTGGCGGACATCAATTCTCTTCAGGAGGAATTTCATGGCTGAGCAGTACGTCCTTCCGGAACTGCCCTACGACTACTCCGCACTTGAGCCGCACATCTCGGCTCGCATCATGGAGCTGCACCACGACAAGCACCACGCAACCTACGTCAAGGGTGCCAACACCGCTGTTGAACAGCTGGCCGAAGCCCGCGAAAGCGGAAACCTCGCCAACGTTCCGAAGCTGACCCGCGACCTCGCGTTCAACCTCGGCGGACACGTCAACCACTCGATCTTCTGGAACAACATGTCTCCAGACGGTGGCGACAAGCCCGTCGGCGAACTCGCAGCAGCCATCGACGACCAGTTCGGCTCCTTCGACAAGTTCCGTGAGCACTTCACCACGGCAGCCACCACGATCCAGGGCTCCGGCTGGGCCGTGCTCGTCTACGATCAGCTCGGTGGAAATCTCTTCATCGAACAGCTCAAGGACCAGCAGTCGGACATCCAGCTCGGTGGAACCCCGGTTCTTCAGCTCGATATGTGGGAGCACGCCTTCTACCTTGACTACCAGAACGTCAAGCCTGACTACGTCAAGGCCTGGTGGAACATCGTGAACTGGGCAGACGCCGGCGCACGCTTCGACCGCGCCGTCGCTCAGACCAAGGGACTCCTGCTCGGCTGATAGCCTGACAGACCCCTAAACGGCGGCCCCGACCCATAGCGGCGGGGCCGCCGTTTTCATGTCCCGGATCCTTTGTCGCTCAGGCGGACACCTGAGCAACCTTCCCGGCGCCGGGAAACCCTGCCATGGAGTGGTCCCCAAAGGTTGCTCAGCGTCCGGAGAGGTCAAAAGTTGCCCTGCCTCGACTGTCCCCGGCCCACTACGCTTGGCCCATGACCGCCTCTCTCAGACGCTGGCACCGCGCTGACGCGGATACCCTCGTCGACATCTATGCCCGTGCTGACTCGGATCTTCTCAACAACATCCCTGACGATCTCTCACTGGCGGGCGCGCAGACATGGCTGGACTGGGCCGGTGGCGCAGAAGACGATGGTTCAGCAGTGGCCCTCGCAATCGTGGACGGCGACGAAAGCCCGGTCGGCAATGTCATGGCGACATCCATCGACCAACGAAATTCGACCGCCTGGATCTCCTACTGGCTTGACCCGAGCGCCCGCGGTCAGGGACTTGCAGCGGCCGCTCTGCGCAGCTTCGTCGATTACCTGCACGATGAGCACAACGTCTACCGTCTTGAACTGGGCTACCGGTTGAACAATCCAGCATCGGCAGCAGTCGCCGCGAGTGCCGGATTCATCGTCGAAGGTAGGCAGCGCGAACGACTGCTCTACGACGGAGTCCGGTTCGACACAGAAGAATGTGCTCGACTGGCCGGAGACCCACGGCCGCAACGGCGCAGACTGCCGATCCGTGCGTCAGAGACCACATCACCTGATGAGGGTGGCCGGGCCGGAAGTCGTTAGACTGGCCTGCGGAGATCGTCGAGCAAGGAGTTACGAACTTATGAATGCGATTCGAGTAGCCGTCATCGGAGCACAGGGCCGCATGGGCGCCCAGGCTGTCGATGCCATCACCGAGGCCGAGGGTCTCGAACTCATCGCGGCTCTGGGCAGCAGCGACTCCTTGGAGACCCTGCTGGAGAAGAACATCGACGTTGCGGTCGAACTTACGGTCCCGAAATCGACCGAAGACAATGTGCGCTTCCTGGTCGAGCACAACATCGACACCGTTGTGGGCACCACCGGCTGGGACAACGATCGTCTGGCTCGGCTCAAGGACTCCCTGCAGAGCCATCCGAAGACCGCCGTCCTCATCGCCCCGAACTTCTCGATCGGCGCAGTCCTGGCGATGCGATTCGCAGAACTGGCCGCACCGTACTTCGACTCCGCCGAGGTCGTCGAAATCCACCACACACGTAAACTCGACGCTCCCTCAGGCACCGCTAACCACACGGCCCAGCGCATCGCCGCGGCCCGCAATGCGGCGGGCCTGCCGCAGGTCCCCGACTCCACCGAGAGCGACCCCAACGGGGCCCGTGGAGCCGTCATCGACGGCATCCACGTCCACGCCATCCGTCAGCAGGGCATGAATGCCTCCGAAGAGATCCACTTCGGTTCCGACGGCGAGGCGCTGACCATTCGCACGGATTCACATTCCACCTCGGCGTTCATGCCCGGAATCGTCACCGCGGTGCGTTCGATCGCCGAGTACACCGGTCTGGTGCACGGCCTCGAGAACATGCTCGACCTCTGATGTCCAAAGGCAAAATCGGGGCGATCATCGTCTCAGTGGTGCTCGTCTTCTACTTCGTCCTCATGGGGCATCGAGCATGGATACTGGTCAGAGAACCCGACCTGGTTCCACGGCTGATGGGTATCGCCCTCTTTGTCCTGCCCCTTATCGGAGCATGGACGCTGGTCGTCGAGCTCATGTTCGGCGCACGGACTGAGAAACTGGCACGCATCCTCAAATCCGAGGATGGACTTCCCATTGATGACCTGCCGCGGACACCGGGCGGAAAGATCATTCGCCAAGCCGCCGACGAGGAATTCGGAAAGTACCAGGCCGAAGCTGAGACAGCGCCTGAAGACTGGCGTTCATGGTTCCGTCTCTCCTGCGCCTACGACGCGTGCGGGGACCGCAAGCGTGCCAGATCAACGATGCGCAAGGCCGTCAATATGTATCGGGTCGGCGCGAAGCAGAATTCCTAGCCGAGTCTGAATCCGGACTCGGAATCGGTGACGCGGACCGAATCACCGCGGCGACTCCCGCTTCCAGCGGACCGTGGGCACCGATCGCCAGCTTCCACAGCAGCGCAGACCCGATGAACACGAGAGCATGGACACTGAACTCCACGGCCTGCGGTGTCATCATCTCGCCGCCGAGGAGCGGAGTGGCTTCGACCCAGGGGCGAGTGATCTGGAGCAGGATGACGTGGGCGAAGTACACGCTCAAGGGCATCGAACCGGGAGCCGTCAACGGTGCAAGCACCCAGGTCTTTCGTCCCAGAAGAACAGCCAGCGACTGACAGGCGACGATGGTCAACAGCGCCGTCCCAGCCGTGGAGAGCAGGTCGAAGGGTGTCCCCGAGTGCGGGCCGGCGATCGCCAGCCACCACCAAGAGGTCGTCGGCGTCACCCCATAGCTGCCGGTGAACAGCGCCGCGTTGAGGTCGGTTCCATACAGCTCGGAGACCCGGACCAGGACAGGACCTCCGCCGGCGACGTTGAGGAGCAGCCACGAGACGCCCTTGCCGATGAGGAAGAGTCCGAGTCCGGCGGCGAAGAGGGACATGAGGTGCTTGCCGATGTCGACCTTCGCCACCGCCATCCCCAGCACAATGTAGGACAGCCACTGCAGAACCGGATAGTAGCCGGTGAGCACCAGATCGTGGAGCATCGTCAGCGGAGTCGCAAAATCGAACCATGACATTGACGAGTACTTCGGCTCCAGCCCGAACTGACTGCGGATGAGCATCGAGAGCACAGGACTGAGGATCATCCACGCCAGGGCGGTGACGAAGAGGGTGCGGGTGCGCAGGCGCAGGAATAGCATCGCAATGGCGAACATGACCCCGTAGTTGACGAGGATGACAGCCAGCAGCGTCGACACCGATCCCAGGCACAGTCCGATGAGAATGATTGCTCCCGCGCGGATGAGCACACTGGGTGCAGCATCGCGCAGGCGCCCGGAGCCTGCCATCCGCGACCGTGTGGCGAGAACCAGCGAACAGCCGGCCAGGACCGCGAACAGTGCCGAGGCTCGGCCTGCGAACACAGCGGCCCAGGTAGGGAAGCCCTCAGGGTCGGATAGGGCGAAGATATGGGTGACCATCATCGCGAACAGGGCGATTCCGCGTGCGGCATCGAGCCCGATGAGGCGGCCGGGGGGACTCAGATGTTCCAGAACCGATTGACCCGGCGCAGTCGCCGAGATGGGGGAGCGGTGAGAGCTCATGCCTCGATTCTCACATGCCCCGGAACGTTCCCGCTGTTCTGCACCTAGCGCCGGGGTCTTCCACGCCGAGCGCCGGGACTTCCCCCGTTAGTCATACCGTGATATGAATTACGGGTCAGGACCCACCGCATGCATCAAGGATGATCATGTCTTCACTGTTCCCACGCCTCTTCGAACCCATCACACTGGGCCCGAGGACCATTCGCAATCGCATCGTGTCCTCAGGCCACGACACGGTCCTCGATGACCACGGGAAGATCGGCGACGATCTCGTGGCCTATCACGAAGCACGAGCCCAGGGCGGCTGTGGGCTCATCGTCCTCCAGGTCTCCGGAGTTCACGAGACCGCCCGCTACACGAACCATGTGCTCATGGCCACCGATGATTCCTCGGTGCCCGGATACGGAGCCGTCGCCGAGGCAGTCCACGCTCATGGTGCCACGATCTTCGCTCAGCTCTTCCACCCCGGCCGGGAGGTCATGGACGGTGAGCGCGGCATGGCACCGCGAGCAGTCGCACCCAGCGACGAACCGCAGGAGCGCTTCAAGGTGGTCCCCGAGGCACTGAGCACCGAAGCGATCAAGGAGATCATCGCCGGCTACGCGAGCGCCGCCAAGCGGATCAGTGACAGCGGCATCGACGGCGTCGAGATCGTCGCCAGCCACGGGTATCTGCCCATCCAATTCTTCAACCCGCGAGTGAATGCGCGCACCGACGAATACGGTGGCAGTCCGGCCAACCGTCGTCGCTTCCTCGCCGAGGTGGTCGCCGGGGTCCGCGAAGCAGTGGGCCCCGACGTCGTGGTCGGCCTGCGGATCTCAGGAGAGGAGAAGACCGAAGACGGGATGGTCGCCACCGAGGTCCTCGACCTCATCGAACACCTCGATGGAATGAAGACGGGTTCTGATGCTGGCCCCAGCGCGGGCGACATCGAGGAAGTGGACTGCCTCGACTACTTCTCGATCACGGCCGGAGACTCCTCGACCCTGCAAGGTGCGGTGCACATCGTGCCCTCGATGCAGATCGACCCGGCCTATGCCGCGACCCTGTCCGAACAGGTCAAGAAGATCACAGACAAACCGGTCATGGTCGCCGGACGAATCAACCAGCCGCACGAAGCGGAGAAGGCCATCGCCGAGGGGCGCACGGACATGGCGATCATGACCCGGGCGATGATCTGCGATCCCGAGATCGCCAGCAAGGCGCAGCGAGATGCGGTGGACGAGATCCGGGCCTGCATCGGCTGCAACCAGGCCTGCATCGGACACTTTCAGATGGGTGTGCCCATCTCCTGCATCCAATACCCCGAATCGGGCAGAGAGCTTCAGTTCCTGCCTCGGCCCACGGTGAGGATCCGGCGTCGTGTCCTCGTCATCGGCGGCGGACCAGCCGGACTCAAGGCGGCAGCGGTGGCAGCCGAAGCCGGTGATGACGTCGTGCTCTGCGAACGCGAGCCCCACCTCGGCGGGGCCGTGCTGCTGGCACAGGAACTGCCCTACCGATCCGAATTCGGGGGAGCCGCGACGAACCTGAGCGCCGAGGCGAGACGAGCCGGCGTTGACATCCGCACCTCGACGCCGGTGACCCAGCAGGTCTTCGACGAGGTGGCACCCGAACATGTGATCGTTGCGACGGGTGCGCAGCAGCGCATGCCCCACCTTGAAGTCGACGACGAGGCCTTCGTCATCGGTGCCCGCGACTATCTCATGACCCAGCCGACCCTGCCGAAAGGTCGCGTGCTCGTCAATGACTGGAAGGGCGACTGGATCGGCCTGGGCATCGCGTTGCGTTTGGCCGAGGCTAGGGTGCCGGTGACCTTGGCGACGGCGGCGAACTTCGCCGGAGCCGCCATCCAGCAGTACACGCGCACGCTGCTCATGTCCCAGGCACTGCGGACAGGAGTCGACTTCGTCAACGACGCTCGCCTCGTCGGAGTCGATGCGACGACCGGGTACCTGCAGTCAACCCTGTGCGAGATCGTCCACGAGGTCGACGGTGTGGCCGCCACGATCGTCTCCGGGGCCCCACAATCCGTGGTCCCCGATCTTGATTTCGGGACTGCGAGCGTTCGGACCATCGGAGATGCCGTGGCCCCGCGGACCGTGGAGGAAGCGGTCTTCGAAGGACTCGAGGCTGCGAGCAGTCTGGCGCCAGTCCCGTGAGTCCACGTCCCCAGTTCTCCACGACCGAAGTCGACGCCCGGCGCGCCGCGATCCTCGAAGCAGCCCTTGACCAGATCGCTGCGCAGGGGCCCGAGTCTGTCCGGATGAAGGACATCGCCGAGGCAGCAGGACTGTCTGTGGGGCACCCTGCAGTACTATTTCGGATCCCGCGAGTCACTGCTCGTCCACGCCTTCTCGACCCACAGCAGCGCAACCGTCGACGCCATCGCGGGTCTCACACGGAAGGACTCCATCGCGGGTCTCACCAGGAGACAGGGGACAGCGTGGGAGACGCTGCAGGCGAGTCTGCAGGCCGTGCCGAGGATCGGTGACCTCAGACGCCGCTCACAGGTGTGGCTCGAGCTCATCGCCGCCTCGTCGCGCAACGGCTATCTGCGCGACTCCGCCGACGCTGTCTTCGACACCTGGCGTGCCCACTTTCGGACCCTCATCGAAACCGGCATCGACGATGGAAGTTTCAGCCCGCACACCGAAGTGGATCTCATCGTCGACATTCTCATCGCAGCGATCGACGGCTTCGACATGGCGGTGGCCGCCGGCCGCAGCGATGTCACACCCGAGAGGATCGCAGACTCCCTCGAACTCACCGCGAGGAGCCTGCTGGGTGTCCATGGCAGGGCCACCAACAGCGCATACGCCAGCACAACCCTCTGAAGCCCGATCCATGTGATCTGTCTCTCGTGCTGAAAACACCACCGATCGCCCCGGGTGAACGTCCCGCACACCGCCGATGAGCGGGGCGCGGCGACGGGTGGCAGGCGGTGATCAGAAAATGCGCCGGTGGCGCGCGCACGGCCACTGCCGCAGACTAAGACTGTGCGCGGTATCCTTTTCGTATGGCGATTCTCGGTGACAACGCAGCGGCCGCTGCAATTGATGCGTTCGGTACTGTCGGCACGGCGATGGTGACGCCGTTCAAGGACGACGGAACCATTGATTATCCTGCCGTGGAGAAGGTAGCGAACCATCTCGTCGACCTCGGCAACAACATGCTCGTCGTGTCCGGAACCACCGGCGAATCACCGACGACGACCGACGACGAGAAGATCGAGCTGCTCAAGGTCGTGCGCGGCGTCATCGGCAACCGGGCGAAGATCATCGCGGGCACCGGCAACAACGTCACTTCGCATACCATTGACCTGTCCAAGCGTTCGGCAGCAGCCGGTGCCGATGGCATCCTCATCGTCACCCCCTACTACTCGAAGCCGACACAGCCGGCCATCGCCGCCCACATGTGCGCGGCCGCGGACTCCACCGATCTTCCCGTCATGCTCTATGACATCCCAGGACGATCGGGCGTGCCCATCCGCACGGAAACTCTCCTCGGGTTGGCCGATCATCCCAACATCCTCGCGGTCAAGGACGCCAAGGGCGACCTCTTCGCCTCCGCGCAGGTGATGAACCGCAGCTCCCTCGTCTACTATTCGGGCGAAGACGCACTCAACCTTCCGCTGCTGGCACTCGGCGCCCTGGGCGTCGTCTCCGTTGCTGGCCACGTCTGCACACCACGGTTTGCCGACATGGTCGAGGCCGTGGCGAACAACGACCTCACCACCGCTCGCGCGATCGCCCATGAAACGGCGGACATGGTCGACGCGCTCATGAATCACATGCCGGGAGTCACCTCGGCGAAGGCCGCATTGCAGGCCCAAGGAATACTTGACAACCGCGGAACACGAATGCCGCTGCTCCCAGCAGATGAAGAGCAGATGGCGCTCGTGACCGCCCAATTGACCAGGAGTGGTTACCTCAGTGAATAATGCATTGACTCAAGAATTGAAGCTTCCGCCGAAGATGGACGCAGAGGCCGTCCGCATCGTCGCACTCGGCGGCCTCGGCGAAGTCGGTCGCAACATGACCGTGTTCGAATACCACGGCAAGCTGCTCATTGTGGACTGCGGCGTCCTCTTCCCCGAAGAGGACCAGCCCGGCGTCGACCTCATCCTTCCCGATTTCGCCTACCTCGATGACCGTCTCGACGACATCGTCGGCCTCGTTCTGACCCACGGCCACGAAGACCACATCGGTGCCGTGCCCTACCTGCTGCGTCGCAAGGCCGATATCCCGATCCTCGGTTCGAAGCTGACGATCGCGCTCATCGAGGCCAAGCTCAAGGAACACCGGATCAAGCCGATCACCCGCGTGGTCAAGGAAGACGACCTCGACCAGCTCGGTCCCTTTGACCTTGAGTTCGTCGCCGTCAACCACTCGATTCCCGACGCGCTCGCGGTCTTCATCCGCACCGGCGCAGGAAACATCCTCCACACCGGCGACTTCAAGATGGACCAGCTGCCTCTCGACGGCCGCATCACGGACCTGCGTGCCTTCGCCCGCCTCGGCGAGGAAGGTGTCGACCTGTTCATGACGGACTCGACGAACGCCGAGGTCCCCGGGTTCACCGCCCTGGAGAAGGACATCGGACCGGTTCTCGAGAACCTCTTCGGTCACGCCGAGCGTCGGATCATCGTCGCCTCATTCTCCTCACACATCCACCGTGTCCAGCAGGTGCTCAACGCCGCCGACGCGCACGGTCGCAAGGTCGCGCTCGTCGGCCGGTCGATGGTGCGCAACATGAAGATCGCCGAAGATCTCGGCTACCTTGAGGTCCCACGCGGTGCCCTCATCGACATCAAAGAGGTCGACAAACTCCCCGATGACCAGGTCGTGCTCATGTGCACCGGTTCGCAGGGTGAGCCGATGGCCGCGCTCTCGCGCATGGCCAACCGCAGCCACCGCGTCGAGGTGGGCGACGGCGACACCGTCATCCTCGCCTCCTCACTCATCCCCGGCAACGAGAACTCCGTGTTCAAGGTCATCAACGGGCTGATGAAGCTGGGTGCCAATGTCATCTCGAAGGCAGACGCCAAGATCCACGTCTCCGGCCACGCGTCCGGCGGCGAGCTGCTCTACTGCTACAACATCGTCAAGCCCCGCGGAGTCATGCCCGTCCACGGCGAATGGCGACACATGCTGGCCAATGCCAGGCACGCCGAGGCGACCGGGGTGAATCCGGACAACATCGTCCTTGCCGACGACGGTTGGGTCGTCGACCTCAAGGACGGTCACGCCGAGGTCGTCGGTGCAGTGGACTGCAACTTCGTCTTCGTTGACGGCTCCTCCGTCGGTGAGATCACCGAGGCGGATCTCAAGGACCGTCTTGTGCTCTCCGGCGAAGGCTTCGTCACGATCTTCATGGCCATCAACAGCCAGTCGAAGTCCCTCATCGCCGGGCCCGAGATCCACGCCCGCGGTGTGGCCGAATCCGATTCCGTTTTCGACTCCATTATGCCGAAGGTCACGAAGGCCGTCGAAGATGCGCTCAAGGACGGCAACACCGACCAGTACCAGCTGCAGCAGGTTGTGCGCCGCACTGTGGGACGTTGGGCGTCCTCGAAGCTGCGTCGCAAGCCGATGATCGTCCCCATGGTCGTCATCGTCTGAGTTCGCTTCGCTGAGTTCGCTTCGCTGAGTACTCTCGTGTGAGTTCAGACACTTCGCCCGCGGTGCACCCTCGAAGGAGGGCGCATCGCGGGCGAAGTCGTATCTGCGGGGCCTTGGCCCCACGGCCTCGAAGTCTCTGTCGTCGATCACCGCCAACTCGTCTGTCTCTGCCCCCGATCAATGCGAAGCTCGTTTTCACCGTCCCCGGCGACGATAAAAACGGGCTTCGCATTGATCGAGGCCGCGCGTTAGTCTCGAAGGAGTCAGGCCGCCCCGCTCGAAGAGTGAGCCCGGGCACTTCTGGTGGTGTCTCAGAACGAGGGAAGGGTTTGACGAGAGGTGCGTCACCTCCTATTCTTTTCGTTGTGTGAACAATAAATTTCACGATGTGAAAGTTTTGCAGGCCAAACCCCGTTGCCAGCGACAAGCGATGCACTAGTGAAAGTGCCGACTAAGGAGAACCACGGATGACTGCTCATATCGAGAATCTGAACATTCCAGAAGGCATGGAGATTACCGGCGAACTGCCGGACGGGGCAGAGAAGGTACTCACCCCCAAAGCTCTCGAGCTCATCGTCGAGCTGAACCGGAAGTTCAACGGCACCCGCCTCGAACGATTGGAGGCTCGCAAGGAGCGCCAGGCTCAGATTGCCGCCGGCGCTGACCTCGACTTCCTCCCGGAGACCGCCGAGATCCGCAACGATCCCAGCTGGCAGGTCGCACCACCGGCACCCGGTCTCGAGGACCGGCGCGTGGAGATGACCGGACCGACGTACAAGAAGATGACGATCAACGCCCTGAACTCCGGGGCCAAGGTGTGGCTGGCTGACCAGGAGGATGCGAACACCCCACAGTGGGATTCGGTCATCGGCGGACAGCTCAACCTGCTCGACGCACTCAACCGCGAGATCGACTTCACCTCGCCCGAGGGCAAGAGCTACACCCTGGCCCCCGACGAGGAGCTGCCGACCATCGTCGTCCGTCCCCGCGGCTGGCACATGCCGGAGAAGCACATCCTCGTCGACGGCGAGGAGACATCCGGCTCGCTCGTCGACTTCGCGCTCTACTTCGCCACCGCCGGACAGCTTCAGATCGAAAAGGGCAAGGGCCCGTACTTCTACCTCCCGAAGATGGAATCCCATCTCGAAGCTCGTCTGTGGAACCAGGTATTCGACCATGCAGAGGACTCCTTCGGTCTTGACCGTGGGACCATCCGCGCCACCGTGCTCATCGAAACCTACCCTGCGGCCTTCGAGATGGAAGAGATCCTCTACGAGCTGCGCGAGCACTCCTCGGGTCTCAACGCCGGCCGCTGGGACTACATCTTCTCCGTGATCAAGAACTTCCGCGCCCGCGGTGCTGACTTCCTGCTGCCCGACCGTTCTGACGTGACGATGACGGTGCCGTTCATGCGTGCCTACACCGAGCTCCTCGTTCACACCTGCCACAAGCGCGGCGCGCACGCCATCGGCGGCATGTCCGCCTTCGTGCCCGCGAAGGATCCGGAGGCGAACGAGGCCGCATTCAACAAGGTCCGCGAGGACAAGTCCCGTGAGGCCGGCAAGGGCTTCGACGGCTCCTGGGTGGCCCACCCCGGCATGGTCGCACTGTGCAAGGAGGTCTTCACCGAGACGCTGGGTGCCAACGCCAACCAGATCGAGAACAAGCGCGACGATGTGTCCGTGACTGCAGCCGATCTCCTCGACGTCAAGTCGACCCCAGGATCGATGACGGAGCAGGGTCTGCGGATCAACGTCTCCGTCGGCATCCAGTACCTGCGCGCCTGGTTGGAAGGAAACGGCGCCGTCGCCATCAACGGACTCATGGAAGATGCCGCGACCGCTGAGATCTCCAGGTCCCAGGTCTGGCAGTGGATGGACGCCGGAGTCGAACTCGACACCGGAGTCACCGTCACAGCTGACTTCGTGCGCCAGGTCGTGACCGAAGAGGTTGCGAAGCTTCCGGGTGAGCAGGCGGATTGGAAGGATGCCACCGACACATTCCTGTCCGTGGCCGTCGCAGACGAGTACGTCGACTTCCTGACGCTGCCGGCCTACGCCCGCATGCCCTGATCTGCGCGCGCCTGTGGGCTGAACTAAAGCCCTGAGTCGGCACGGTTCAGGAGTCTCACCACGTAAGAACGCCGTCGAAAATGTGCTCCTTGGCACATTTTCGGCGGCGTTCTTCGCTAAGCTCGACATCATTGACGCAAGGAGGCGTAAGTGGACAAGAGCAGAGTCGACTCGGTTCTCACACGGATCGAACCGCATTTGCCACCAGGCGCGATCGTCACCGACGAGAACGAACGCAAAACCTATGAGTGCGATGGTCTGGCCGTGCACAGGACCGTCCCGGCCCTGGTCATCCGCGTCACCTCCACCGCCGAGGTGGCCGTTGCCGTGCGTGCCTGTCACGAGTTCGCTGTCCCCTTCGTCGCCCGGGGTTCGGGCACCGGACTCTCCGGTGGTGCCCAACCGCACGCCGAGGGCGTGCTCATCGTCATGTCGACGATGCGAGACATCCTCGATATCGATCCGCTGGCCCAGCGCGCCATCGTGCAGCCCGGGGTCATCAACCTCAATCTCTCCAATGAGGCCAACCCGCACGGCTACTACTTCGCCCCGGACCCTTCGAGTCAGAGCGTGTGCTCGATCGGCGGCAACGTCGCTGAGAACTCCGGCGGTGCCCACTGCCTCAAATACGGGTTCACCACCAACCACGTCACCGGCCTCACCCTGGTCACCGCCCAGGGTGACATCGTCGAGATCGGGGGAGATGCTCCCGAATATCCCGGCTATGACCTCCTCGGTGTGCTCTGCGGATCAGAGGGGACGCTGGGCATCGTCACCGAGGTGACCGTGCGTCTGACCCGGCTGCCCGAAGCGGTGGAGACGCTGCTCATCGGGTTCGAGTCGACCGATGCGGCAGGAGAGGCGGTCAGCGACATCATCTCCGCGGGGATCATGCCCGCCGCCATCGAGATGATGGACGCCCTGGCCATCGAGGCCGCAGAGAAGGCCGTGGCGTGTAACTACCCAGAGGGTGCCGGTGCTGTCCTCGTCGTCGAACTCGATGGCCCTGCCATCGACGTCGATCTCGAACGCGAGACCGTCATCGCCCGGGCCAAGGACCACGGGGCCGGCGAGGTTCGCGTTGCCGTCGACGATGTCGAACGCGGTCTGATCTGGAAGGGCCGGAAATCGGCCTTCGCCGCTGTCGGTCGCATCAGCCCCGACTACATCGTCCAGGACGGGGTGATCCCACGCTCACGGCTCGGGCCTGTGCTGGCCTCGATTTCGACGATCGCTGAGGAATGCGGTGTGCGCGTGGCCAACGTCTTCCACGCCGGAGACGGCAACCTGCACCCGCTCGTGCTCTTCGACGGCAGCATCGAGGGCCAGACCGAACTGGCCGAGACCGCCTCGGGGCGGATCCTCGACCTGTGCCTGAGCGAAGGCGGTTCGATCACCGGGGAACACGGGGTCGGCTCCGACAAGGCGAAATTCATGCCGCGGATGTTCACCAATGAGGACCTCGACACGATGCAGATCCTGCGCTGTGCCTTCGACCCGGACTATCTGTCCAACCCGGGAAAGATCTTCCCGACTCCTCGACTGTGCGGGGAACCACCTCGGCGAACATCGGGGGAACACCCACTTCAGGCAGCAGGAAAGGCGGAGCTGTTTTGACCGAGGAACTGCCCAGGCTCGCTCGACCCGACAGCGTTGAAGAGCTCTCCGAACTCGTGGCCGCCGCGCACCGAGACTTACGCACCATCGGCGTCTACGGTGGTGGAACCGCACTTGCTGATCACCCGCCGGGTAAGACTCCGGGGCTTCTCCTCGACATGGGAGGCCTCAACCAGGTCACCGAACACTCTCCCGGAGACCTCATCCTCGTCGCCGGAGCAGGTGCCACGGTCGCTGAGCTGACCCGAGTCGCCGAAACCGGAGACCAGGAGCTCCTCTCAGACTTTCCAGCCGACCGCACCGACTCCGGTTCAACCCTGGGCGGAGCCATCGCCACCCGTGCCGTCGGGCCCCGCCGCATCGGCCGCCTGCCGCTGCGTGAAGTCGTCCTCGGCGTCACCGTCGTCCTCGCCGACGGCACGATCGCGAAGGCCGGAGGCAAGGTAGTGAAAAATGTCGCCGGCTACGACCTCGCCAAACTCATGACCGGGTCCTGGGGCACGTTGGGCATCATCGCCAGTGCTGCGATTCGGCTCTACCCGAAACCGCAGACTCAGGGCTTCGTCGAGATCCCCGGCGCCGAGGCTGCGCTTTCCAGCATCGGATCCCAGGTGGCCCCGGCGGCAGTCGAAATCGACCGCTCGCCGGGTGTAGCGGCAACGACCGTCGTGATGGTCGAAGGACTCCCTGAGTCGGTCGAGTCCCGAACACGGCAGATCATCGACGCCAACCCCGGTGCGATGCCGGGCGTCGAACCCAGCTGGTGGGCACGGCGAGCCCAAGCACCGGTGACGATACGGGCCTCGGTCTCACCGGCCCTAGTGCCGGAACTGGTGGGCCAGGTCGCCCGCCTTGAGGACGCCATCGGGTACCCGATCCAACTGCGCGGGTCCGCCATGGGAGTCTTCGACCTGGGCATCGGCGATCTCGACTCCGATCCCACGATCGCGACCCGCGTCGTTCTCGAACACCTGCGCTCATGGGGCCAGAAGCAGCTGAGCGCGACCGTGCTGTGTGCCCCCGCCTCGGTGTGGGGCGAGGTCGATGCCTGGGGCGAGATCCCCGGATTCGGACTCATGACCACCATCAAGGACCGGTTCGATCCGGACGGTCTGCTCTCACCCGGACGTGGAATAGGAGGACTGTGATGTCATGCGATTGCGGTGGCGCAGGAGCCTGCCAGGGCGGCGGAGCGCCCAGTGAAGCGACCGGTCCGACACCCCTGGAGGCCACGATGTCGACCGCGGGTCAGACAACGATGGAGATGGCCCCGCCGACGATGGACCACTCGGCCTTCGACGTCTTCAACCCACCGGATTCGAGTCTCATCGCCGACTGCGTCCACTGCGGTTTCTGCCTCCCCGCCTGTCCGACCTACCAGCTGTGGGGAAACGAGGAGGACTCACCGCGCGGTCGCATCTACCTCATGCAGGAGGGCCTGAAGAACGGTCCGATGAGCGCGTCCATGGTCGAACACTTCGACGCCTGCCTGGGCTGTATGGCCTGCGTCAGCGCCTGCCCCTCGGGCGTCCAATACGACAAGCTCATCGAGGCCACCCGCGGACAGGTCGAACGCAACGGTCAAGAGCATCGCAGCCGCGCCGAGGTGGCGCTGCGGGCAGCGATCTTCCAACTCTTCCCGTACCCCGATCGTCTCAAGACGATGTTGGCACCGCTCAAGCTCTACCAGCGGACGGGGCTGTCCACGCTTGTGCGCAAGTCCAAGATCCTGGAGAAGCTCTCACCGACCTTGGCCACGATGGAGGCCATCGCACCGCCGGTGACGAAGAAGGTCAGTATTCCATCGTCGAACCCGCCACGTTCGGCCGCAGGTGAGAGCCTGCCGGTCAGGGCGCGGGTGGGGATGCTGCTCGGTTGTGTGCAGCGCACCTTCTACCCTCAGGTCAACGCCGCGACCGTGCGCGTGCTCAATATGGAGGGCTGTGAGGTTGTGGTGCCTCAGTCGCAGGGGTGCTGCGGTGCACTGTCGGTCCATGCCGGGCGCAGCGAGGAGGGCGAGGACTTCGCGCGCAAGATCGTGGACACATTCACCTCGGCGCAGGTGGACTATCTGGTCGTGAACTCCGCCGGCTGCGGGTCGACGATGAAGGAGTATGCCGACATCCTCGCAGGTGATCCCGCCTATGCCGAGCGTGCGAAGGAACTGGCGGACAAGGTCAGAGACGTGACCGAGATCCTCGTCGAGCTCGGCCCCAGCGCCCCGCGGCATCCGGTGGCCGATGGTGGTCTGCGTGTGGCCTACCACGACGCCTGCCACCTCTCCCATGCCCAGGGGGTGCGCAACCCTCCACGCGAACTACTGGGTCAGATCCCGGGAGTCGAACTGGCTGCGATCAAGGACGCCGACACCTGCTGTGGTTCGGCCGGTATCTACAACCTGGTGCGCCCAGAGGCAGCTCGTGAACTGGGGGATAAGAAGGCCACGAACATCGCCGCCACCAAGGCCGGACTCGTCGTGACAGGCAACCCCGGTTGCCTGCTGCAGGTCACCGACGCCCTCCGCCGACAGGGTGAGGCAACGCTGCCCACCGCGCACACGATCGAACTCCTCGACGCCTCACTCACTGGGGCAGGAGCCGGAGAGCTGCTGGCACGCTGAGGCAGCACGCTATTTGACGATGAGCACCGGGCATTCGGCCTCGAGGATGACCCTCTGGGTGCTGGAGCCCAGCAGCAGTTTGACCAAGGGGGAGCGGCGGCGAGAGGCCATCACGATCAGCTTCGCCTGCCACGCCTCGGCGAGGTCGATGATCTGGGAGGCCACATCGGAATCGGCGCGTTGGATTTCGAACTCGAGGCCTGCCTCGGCGAGCGAATCGGCCAGCTCCTTCGTCTGCGACAGGGAACCGGCCGCCGGTGCAGTCGTGGTGTCGGTGCCGAAGTGGACGACGCGCAGGGCTGCCCCTTCTCGACGGGCACCGGCGATCGCCTCGTCGAGAACCGTCGCCGAGGAATCGGACCGGTAGGCCAGGATGACCGTGGCCCGGGCATCGTCGATGCCGGCCGAGGCCGCCACCCGCAGCGAGGGTGTCGGGAATCTGTGCTGAGGTGCTGAGTAGAAGTCAGTCATGTCGGTTCTGTTCCTATCCGATTGCAATGACGCCGATGAGGACGCCGACGGTCAGCATCACGAGGGCGACGATGAGGGCTCGCCACAGGACCTTCTTATGGTGGTCTCCGAGTTCGACTCCCGAGAGTGAGACGAGGAGCAGGATCGCGGGCACCAGCGGTGACTGCATGTGCACCGGCTGTCCTGTGATCGAGGCTCTGGCCATATCGGCAGCCGAGATCCCGAAGTGACCGGCGGTCTCGGCCAGCACGGGAAGGATGCCGAAGTAGAAGGCGTCATTGCTCATGAAGAACGTCATCGGGATCGAGAGCAGCCCGGTGATGACGGCCATGTAGGGGCCCATGGAGGACGGGATGACGTCGACGAGCCACGCGGCCATGGCATCCACCATGCCGGTGCCGCTCATGATGCCGGTGAGCACGCCCGCGGCCATGACCATGGCGACCACGGCGATGATCGCCGAGGCGTGTGAGGCCAGCTCTTCCTGCTGTGCCTTGAGGTTGGGGAAGTTGACCATGAGCGCGATGACCATGGCGATCATGAACAGGTAAGGCAGGGGCAGCAGGTCGGCGATGAGCATGACCATCACGGCCACGGTCAGGATCAGGTTGAACCAGAAGAGTTTGGGACGCAGCGTCGCCCGATTGGGGTCGAGCGCGGTATCGGTCAGGGCCGAACCGGAACCGGCATCGTCATCTGCGACCGCTGTGCCCGCCGAGGCTGTTCCACCGTGATCGGAACCCGACATGGACCCGGTGGCGGAGACTGAACCCGGGCCCGAAGCCGAACCTGCACCCGAGTTCGTGCCTGACTCTGAGTTCGAGCGGGCGACGGCACCGACGAGGTCGGAGCGCTTCGAACCCGCACGGGACTCATCGACCCAGGCCACACCGTTCTTGGCCAGCCGGCGGCGTTCAGAGACGCCGAGGAAGTAGGCGAAGACGAAGCACACCAGCAGACCCGCAGCGAGGGCCGGCACCATGGGAGCGAAGATTTCGTTGGCATCGATCTGCAGGGCAGAGGAGGCGCGTGCCGTCGGACCTCCCCAAGGGACGATGTTGAGCGTGCCGTTGATCAGACCCGCGACACAGGTCAGCACCACGGGTGACATCTCCAGGCGCTGGTAGATCGGCAGCATCGCGGCGGTGACGACGATGAACGTCGTCGACCCGTCACCGTCGAGGGAGACCGCTCCGGTCAGCAGTGCCGTGCCCATGACGACTCTGACGGGATCATGGCCGGCGACTCTGAGGATGAATCCGACGAGTTTGTCGAAGAGCCCCACGTCGATCATGATGCCGAAGTAGATGATGGCGAAGAGCAGCAGCGCTGCGGTCGAGGACATGTCTGCGATGGCGTCCATGACCATTTCGCCGATTCCCAAGCCTGCGCCGGTGAAGAGTCCGAAGATGGTCGGGACGATGATCAGGGCCAGGATCGGTGAGAGTCGCTTCGTCATGATCAGCGTCATGAAGACGATGATCATTGCGAAACCGAGGATTACGAGCACGAGCTTCTCCTGTGAAGACGGATGTGATGCCCGATACACCCTAGGCCGCGCACTGCTGCGGGCGCGCGCTTGTGTGCACTGAATACGTTCTGCCTGTTTGGCACCTTTTGCGCATTTCGCTCACGCCTGGTTACTGTGGGTTGGTGCCACGTCCCAGCCGATCGTTCTCTCGCCGTGTTCTGTTCAGTCAGCTCGCGGTCATTGTGGTGACGCTGGCGTTGGTGACCGGAGTCTTCGCCTGGATGGGTGCACGCTCGGTCACCGAAGTCACCGAGACCAAAGCACTGGCGACCGCACGGACTCTGGCCATCGATCCTGATGTGAGGAAAGCCTCGACCGACGCCTCGGCGCAGCCTGCGGGGGAGGCCGATGATGCGATCACGACTCCGCTGCTCGAGATCACCGATGACCTGCGCGACTCCTCAGGTATCGTCTTCGCAGTCATCACCGACGACCGGGGCATCCGCCTCTCCCACCCGGACCAGGACAACATCGGCAAACGTGTGTCCACCTCCCCGGATGACGCATTGGCCGGCAGAGAATCCGTGACGCATGAGCGAGGCACTCTCGGCGAGACCGTGCGTGCGAAGGTCCCGATCTATTCTTCAACCGATGATGAGACCGTCGTCGGAGAGGTCTCCGTGGGCATTCACGCCTCGGTGCTTGATGCTGATCTGCGGCGCGAATTTCTAGTCCTCGGCTCCGTCGCGGTCCTGGCCCTGGCCATCGGTGTCATCGCTTCACTGGCTCTGGGGCGCAGGCTGAGGCGTGAGACTCTGGGTGTGGGTCCCGAGGAGCTTGCGGAGATGGCACGCGATCAGGGTGCGGTCCTGCGCGGTCTTGACGACGGGGTTCTCGCCTTCAGCTCTTCGGGAGTCCCGACCCTGACCAACTCCACGGCCGAGCAGCTGCTCGGAATCTCCCATGTCGACCGTGACGACGATGACGACGACCACGACCGGTTCGCCGGCACCAACAGGGGCGCCGGCACTGACGTCACGGTGTCGGCCTCGGGCGGGTCCACGACCGGTCCAGGGGCAGAAGTGCCCGAGGTGATCCGGAACATGATGGTCGAGGCCCCCGATCACGGTGCCCTGCGGCGACGAGTCACCGTCGGCGATCGGATCCTGCTGGCCACCGCTGTCCGCGTGAGTCGTGATGGAGTCTCGGTCGGTGGGGTCGTCACCTTGCGCGATGAGACCCAGGTGCTGACCATGGCACGGCAGCTCGAATCGGTGACCTCCATGGCGCGGGCCCTGCGCACGCAGCGCCACGAATTCGCGAACCGTCTCCATACCGTCCTCGGCCTCGTCGACACGGGTGCCACCGACGAGGCACGGAACTACCTCGCCACGATCTTGCGCACCGGGCCGATCACCACGCCCGTCGAAGGCATTGAGGTGATCACCGATCCCTATCTTCGTGCCCTGCTGGAAGCAAAAGGAACCACCGCCGCCGAGGTGGGTGTGAGCCTCGCTGTCACCCCAGATTCCCTGGTGCTGGGCCGGGTGAATGAACCCGAAGACGTCACGCTCATCCTCGGCAACCTCATCGACAATGCGGTGCGGGCGGTGGTGACGAAGGCAAGTGGCAAAGCTGTTGAGAGTGCTGAGGGTATTGATCGGGTCGCCGAGGTGTTCGGCCGAGTCGAAGTGACGCTGCTCGGTTCCGGTCCGGAGCTGCATGCCGTCGTCACTGACTCCGGTGGGGGAGTGGATGAGAAGGATGCGGAGTCCATCTTCGACGAGGGGACCAGCAGTGCCGACGGTCTGGATTCAGACCATGGGCATGGCATCGGTTTGGCGCTGTGCCGAAGGACCGCACGCCGACACGGCGGCCGGGTGTGGCTGCTGGCAGGCCACGATCCCGATCTGGGCGGTGCCGGTTTCGGCATGCACCTGCCCGATGTACTCAGCGATGACACGGATGACGAGGAGAGATGATGATCAACGTTCTGGTTCTCGACGACGATTTCTATGTGGGGCAGATCCACTGCCGGTACGTCAACGAGGTCGCTGGGTTCAACGCTCTGGAACCGGTCAGAGATCTGCGCACCGCTCGCACGATCATCTCCGAAGAGGACGTTGACCTTGTGTTAGCCGATTACGTTCTGCCCGAAGGCAACGGAGTCGAACTCATCCGTGAGACGAATGTTGATGCCATCGTGCTCTCGGCCGTGTCCGATTCCGAGGTGGTGCGTTCGGCTCTGCGGGCGGGAGCCATGACCTATATTCTCAAACCCTTCGCCGCCGAGGAGCTGCAGGACTTCCTCAGACGTTATGCCCGCTTCCGCCGTTACTGGGAACGGGAGAAGGTGAGCCAGCCCGAGCTCGAGCGTCAATTGCGGGGCCTGCATGACGTTTCCTCACCGGGGAGCGCACCGGCCAAGGGCTCGGGCTCGTCGACGACTGGTCGGATCCTCGAAGCACTCGAGAGCGCCGATCAGCCACTGACGGCAATGGAGGTCTCCGATATCGTCGGCACCTCCCGCGCGACAGCGCAGCGCCACCTGGCCAAGCTGGCCGAGTCCCGCGCCGTCACCGTCTCACTCCAATACGGAAGCACCGGCCGCCCCGAACACCTCTATGGGGTGGGCTGAGGGGCCATCTGTCCTGGGCACGTGCCCGACCGCACTCCAGAACCTTCCGCCCAGGAAAGCTTGAGTATGAAATACAAAATCGCGATCAAGGCTCATTGGGTCAACAGCTGGTTCCTGAAACTGTTGTCAAAACCAGTGGCGGTGGTTGGTCATGCAGAGCACCCGCTGACCTGGTCCAAACCCACTGAAATAGAGATCGAGCAGGATGCGCCGGTCCGGATCGGAGTCGGTGTCCGTTACTTCGGGAGGGGAAAGTTGCTGGGCGTCTCTGTGACGGAACTGCCTGCACACAGCACCCCCGAGCTCAGTTCAGGTGTCATCGCATTTCGCAATGGATTCTGGAATCACGAACCATTCAAGCTGGTGTGAGTCTTAAGCAGATTCCTCTTCAGCATCACTGGTGGCGTCACTGTCGGCACCAAGCAGGTCCAGCTCGCGCGGCAGAGTCCGCATCCGCAGGAGCGGGGATGCGATCACAGGGATCGACGCGGCAAGCGAACACGCTGCGAGGATCCACATCGTCGTGGACACGCCAAGACTGTCGCCGAGGAAACCGGCGAGTAGTGAACCCAGCGGCATCGGCCCCCAGACGAGGAAACGAATTGAGGCGTTCATGCGTCCCAGCAGCGGCTTCGGGCACAAGCGCTGACGGAAGCTGACCTGGGCGATGTTGTAGACGACGACTGCCCAGCCGGTGACAAGACTGGCCACGAGCATCGTCGGGAAGGTCGGCAGAACCGTGGCCAGGGGCATCCCGAAGAAGCTCAACCCACCGAGCATTGCGGACACCGAGATGCTCGTTCCTTCACCGAGTCGTGTCTGCACCCTGGCGGCACTGAGAGCACCGAGGATTCCCCCGATCGCGCTGGCCGACATGATGATGCCCAGCTGAACCTGGCTCAGTCCCAAAGTCGTCAACACGAACAGCACCAGGAGAGCGAAGATGCCTGATGCCGCGAAGTTCGTGAGGCCGGTGCACGCGGTGATCCGCAGCAGCAGGTTGTGGCCGAGGACGAAGCCCAATCCCTCACGGATTTCGGAGATGAAGCCGGTGCGGGTCTCTGGTTCCGGCGGTGTTTCGCGGTGGCGGATTCTGCTGACGAAAAGACTCGACAGGCCCATACAGACACTGGTCAGGCCCACTGTCAGTGGGGCTCCGATGGCTGTGACGAGGCCTGAGGCCAAAGTCGGCCCGACGACTCCTGCCGTCTGCTGACTGGCCTGGAGCTTGCCATTGCCGTCCCCGATGGATCCGCCGTCGACGAGTTCGGGCAGATACGACTGATTAGCGATATCGAAGAAGACGGTGACGATCCCGACTCCTGCAGCCACAATGTAGAGCTGGGGCATGCTCAGTGCGCCGAGCGCCCAGGCCAGCGGGATCGTCAACAGGATGCCAGCACGCACGATGTCGCCGGAGACGATGACGATCTTCTTCGGCAGCCGATCGATCCAAGCGCCCGCCGGCAAACTGATGAGGAGGAAGGCAGCCGATTCCAGTGTCGCCAGAAGCCCCATCTGGAAGGCATCGGCGTCTAAGAGGCTGACGGCGATAAGGGGGAGTGCGAAGAAGACGAGCTGCGAACCGAACACTGAGACCGTGTCGCCCGCCCACAGCTTCATGAAGTCGCGGTGGTTCCACAAGGGTGAGCGTCCTGGCGGTGCGGGGTCGGCTGTAACCATGGCTCGTCCTTGAGTCGGGGTATCGGTGAACTGACGACGGAGATTAGATCGGGAGTGATTGAGATCTCTCAATTGCAGTCTGACAGGAGTGATTGATTTAAGTCAATCACTGTGGTGTGACCAATTGACTTCTCCCTATCACTCGTTAGCGTTGAGGTATGAATGCTGAGCGCGCCGAGAACACAGCGCGGACCGTCGCGCGAGCCGTCGAACGCCGTGATGCCACCGATTCCGAGGCGAAGGCTCTGGCCTCGAGTCTTCGCATACGCATCCTGCGGCTGTGCCTCGACGAGGCACTGAGTAATCGTGAGATCGCCGAGGCGACCGACCTCAACCCAGCGACATCGCTGCACCATGTGCGGATGCTCGCCGACACGGGTTTCCTTGAGGCGCAGGAGCCGAGACGAGGTCGCCGAGGTGCCCGGGAGATCCCGTACCTTGCAACGGGCAAGAGTTGGTTCCTCAACACCGGTGACATGACAAATGAGATGCTCGATGCCTTCACCGCCGAATTCACGGCGGCTCCCTACGCGGAGCGCACGATGGGACGGATGGCGGCGATGCTCACCGAGGATGAGGTTGAGGAGTTCCGCGCCCGCATCGACGCCCTCTTCGAAGAGTTCCGCTCCCGCCGCAAGAAACCGGACGCCACACAGTGGGGACTGTTCATCGCCATGCACCCGAGCAGCTATACACCCGAGTGACCATGAGCGATAGCTATCATGACGCGCGCTGCGCGCCGGGGAAGGCTGGACTGAGGACACGACGTATTCCACCGCCTCGGCCGTGAGCTCGTCTTCATTGCACGTAGGGTCTGACGTGGATATTCGCCAGTTTCCACCCCTCTTATGGCGCGCCGAACCCTGCGGATTTACTGGGCAGGAGCGCATAATCGCCCTAAGATAAGAAGCATGGCGACCAGAACGACTTCCCCCGCTTCTGGTAAAGGAAAAGGCACAGCGCGCAAAGCTGCTGGTCGGACCGGGCAAGCGGGGACAAAGGAAGACCCCGGGACAAACGTTGTCACCGGTGCGTGGAGGGGAGTGGCCCACATGGCCGGAAACCGTGCGCGAAAGATCCTCAGCGACGAACCGAGTGACCAGTCACCGACGAAGAGAGACGGCACAGCCTTCTTCCTCATCGGTCTCTCAATCATCATCGCGGCCTTCGAATGGTGGAACATCCCCGGCGCGATCAGCGACGTCGTCCGCAATATCGTCGAGGGCACCTTCGGCAGAGTGGCACTGGCGCTGCCAGTGATCTTCACCTGCTACGCGATTCGACTGTTCCTGCGCGGAGACGATAACCGGGGCAATAACAGGATCCTCATCGGAATCATCCTCCTGCTCCTCTCTTCCTCGGGTCTGGCCCATATTGCCGCAGGCAATCCGACGTTCACCAACTCCCCAGAAGCCATGGCCAACGGGGGAGGGGCGCTCGGCTTCGTCATCTCCTCACCACTGGTCACCGCCACCACCAGTTATGTGGCGGTCCCTCTGCTCATCCTGCTCGGGCTCTTCTCCCTGCTGGTCATCACCGCGACACCGGTGCGTTCGATTCCCAAACGCCTCATGGATCTCTACCTGCGTCTGACTGGGGGAGCGCGACCCAATTCCGAGAAGCAGGACGGGCAGGAATCGACCGACCTCGTCGCCGACAACGCGCGCACCTCCACCCTCAAACCCGTCATGGGCAGCAAACGTCGGACCAAGAAAAAGAAGACCGACCTGCCCGAGGGCGGACATCCCGACGATGACACGACGACCAAGGCCTACGACAAGGCCTATATCCACGAAAACGATGTCAGCGAAGAAGAAGCTGACACCACGGTCATCGAACGGCCGCAGTTCAAACCCGGTGAACGTCGACCGACGAAGGCCGAGCGCGAAACTGCCGCACTGAAGAAGACCATCGGCATGGACGACGATGCCGCCTCGGTGACGAAGAAGGCTACCCCAGGTGACACCTCGGCGCCGGTGCCGGTGACCAACAACCCTGCACCGCCAGCCACGGAACAGCTGCCCGAACGAGTCGAGCAGCTCACTCTGGCCGGGGACGTCACCTACACCTTGCCTGCCTCCGACAATCTTCTGCCCGGCCCACCGGCAAAGGAGCGCTCCGAGGCCAACGACCGCGTCGTCGAAGCCCTGCGCGACGTACTCGAACAGTTCAAGATCGACGCACAGGTCACCGGCTTCTCACGTGGCCCCACGGTCACCCGGTACGAGGTGGAGCTGGGATCAGGCACCAAGGTCGAGAAGGTCACAGCGCTGTCCAAGAACATCGCCTACGCGGTGGCCAGCGCCGATGTCCGCATCCTCTCGCCGATCCCCGGCAAGAAGGCGATCGGCATCGAGATCCCCAACTCCGACCGTGAGAACGTGTCCCTCGGCGATGTGCTGCGATCGAAGGCCGCCCGCAAGACCGAGAACTCACTGGTCATGGGCGTGGGCAAGGATGTCGAGGGCGGATTCGTCGTTGCCGACCTCTCGAAGATGCCCCACCTGCTCGTCGCCGGTGCCACTGGTGCCGGTAAGTCGAGCTTCGTGAACTCCATGATCACCTCGATCATGATGCGTGCGACCCCCGACGAGGTGCGCATGATCCTCGTCGATCCGAAGCGCGTAGAGCTCACGATCTATGAGGGTATTCCACACCTCATCACACCGATCATCACGAACCCCAAGAAGGCCGCCGAGGCGCTCGAATGGGTTGTACGCGAAATGGACGCCCGCTACGACGACCTCGCGAACTTCGGGTTCAAACACATCAACGAATTCAACAAGGCCGTCCGGGAGGGCCGCGTCCAGGTTCCGGCCGGAAGCGAAAGGGTCCTGCAGCCCTACCCCTACCTGCTGGTCGTCGTCGACGAGCTCGCCGACCTGATGATGGTCGCGCCGCGCGACGTCGAGGCCTCGATCCAGCGCATCACCCAGCTGGCACGTGCGGCAGGCATCCACCTGGTCCTCGCCACCCAGCGACCCAGCGTCGATGTTGTCACCGGCCTGATCAAGGCCAACGTACCTTCACGGCTGGCCTTCGCCACCTCATCGCTGGCTGACTCCCGAGTAGTGCTCGATCAGCCCGGCGCGGAGAAGCTCATCGGACAGGGTGACGCACTGTTCCTGCCCATGGGTGCTGCCAAGCCGATGCGCGTCCAGGGCGCTTGGGTCAACGAGTCCGAGATCGAAAAGGTCGTCGAACACGTCAAGGGCGAACTCAAGCCGAACTACCGTGAAGACGTCGCGGTGGAGAAGCCGACGAAACAGATCGATGAGGAGATCGGCGACGATCTCGAACTGCTGCTCCAGGCGGCCGAGCAGGTTGTGACCACACAGTTCGGTTCGACCTCGATGCTGCAGCGCAAACTGCGCGTCGGCTTCGCCAAGGCCGGGCGACTCATGGACCTCATGGAATCACGTGGCATCGTCGGACCCTCCGAAGGTTCGAAGGCACGTGACGTGTTGGTCCGTCCCGAGGATCTGCCAGGCACACTGGCGATCATCAAGGGCGAGACCCCACCCGACGAGGACCCGAACCCGGCATCAGGCGGTGGCGGCGGCTCGGACGACGACGGCTCGGGCTACGGCGCGGGTCACAGCACGCAGGGTGCGAGCGGAGCGTCGGCGGCCGCAGACTACGACGAGGAGTTCGACGACTTCGGAGATTCAGGAACGAACACCTCGGGGAGGTCAACAGGTTCTGGTGCCAACGACCGTTACTCGGCGGGAGTCGGGCATGCCGACGATCTGCATATCGGCGACGTCGACCCCGAGACCGGCTTGGAAGTCGTTGAGACCAGCGGAGAGGACGCCTGGTCACTGACCGGTCGCTGACTCGCACCGCAAAGCAGAACTGAGAACGGCGTGGAGCCGACCGCTGAAACGAGCGGTCGGCTCCACGCCATTCACATGTCATTCCGATAGGGTTGCTCTGTGAATGATCGACCAGAGAACAGCGCCCCGGGACCCGCACCGGCAGAGCCCAGCCCGTGGAATGTTCCCAATGCCCTGACCGTGCTGCGGATCCTGCTCGTCCCCGTCTTCCTCGTCCTTCTCTTGGTCGATGGCGGCCAGGACATGACCATGCGGTGGTGGGCGCTGGCCGTCTTCCTGCTGGCGATGGCCACGGATAAGCTCGACGGAGATCTGGCCCGCAAATACAACCTGATCACGAACTTCGGCAAGATCGCCGACCCGATCGCTGACAAGTCCCTTATGGCGGCGGCACTCATCGGCCTCGCTGTGATCACGGAGATCCCTTGGTGGGTTCCCGTCGTCATCCTCATCCGTGAACTGGGCATCACCGTGCTGCGCTTCTTCATGATCCGCATCGCCGTCATGCCCGCGTCCAGAGGCGGCAAGATCAAGACGGTGCTGCAGACCGTCGCCATCGGGCTGTTCCTGCTGCTGCGCCCTGTGGCGCAGATCGTTCCCGAAGGCGTGACCTTCGCACTGTTGATCCTGGCCTGGCTGACCCTGGTCGCGGCCATCATCGTCACTGTTGTGACAGGAATCGACTACTGCGTCCAGGCGGCAAAACTGGCCAAGGAATCACGTGGAGGAGGCGAGACTGCTGCCGGCGGTCCCTCGGCTGACCGTCCGTCCGGGGATGGTCCCTCCTCGGCCAATCCAACCGGTCCGGACCCGAAGTGAGCCTGTGAACGAGACAGAACTCTTCGCCCGAAGCCAGCATCTCATCACCACCTGCAAACAGGTGGGACTTTCGATCGCCGGAGCAGAATCGCTGACCGGTGGTCGCTTCGTGGCCACACTCGTCGACATTCCTGGTGCCTCTGCAGTCGTCCGCGGCGGACTCATCACCTATGCCACCGACCTGAAATCGCGCCTGGCCGGAGTCGATGCCAAGCAGCTTGAGGAGACCGGCCCCGTCGACGAAGTCGTCGCAGCTCAGATGGCGGCCGGCGCAGCCAGGGAATGCGTCGCCGACATCGGGGTGGCCTGCACGGGAGTCGCCGGACCCGAACCACAGGACGACAAGCCGGTCGGTCTTGTCTACACCGCCATCGCCTTCGCCGGAAAGGCGCAGGTCAGCGAGCACCATTTCTTTGGGGACCGGGACACGATCCGCAGTCAGACGGTGGCGGCCATGGTGGCAGACCTCGACGACTTCGCCACACAGATGGCGTTCGGACCCGAAGCCGATGACGCGAACCAATTATGATTCCGGCGCCGTGGAATAAGTACAGCCTCGGCGCAGTTAACGAAGCAATGGCAATTGGACGAACATGCATCGGTACCTTCGAATGGACTGGCAAAACCATCAGGTCACACACCCAGGTTGGCGCTCGGCAACGACCGGGTTGTAAAGTTGAGTACACCATCAAGACTGTTCGCGGAGACAAGAGGAGGGACGCGCAATGCTACTGAGAGTTGAAATCGGTGACGCACTGCGCTCCGTCCGTCGGCGCCAGGGGCGGACCCTGCGCGATGTCTCTACGGGGGCCAGCGTTTCGCTGGGCTACCTCAGCGAGATCGAACGCGGACAGAAGGAAGCCTCCTCTGAGCTCCTCTCCGCGATCTGTGAAGCCCTCGACCTGCCGTTGTCGGCTCTGCTGTCATCGGTCTCCGACCGTTTCGCACTGGAGGAGGGCGTCGAAATCCCGGACACCATTCCACAGGAACTCTCCGACAAGATCCTCGGTCGCCCCGGTGGATATACCGTGCCACGACTGGCAGCCAAGCCGTAATGCGGCACACCCTCTACTGGGTTCTGATGAATGAGGAATTCGGCGAAGCTCGAGCCGCATCACTGCACACAGACCTCGCCCTGAGCAGCCTGGGCTCTCGCACCGCCGAAGAGGCATTCAGAGCAGGCGTCGAACCCCGGGACATCTGGACTGCAGTCTGTGACGCCTCGGGCGTACCTGAATCTCGTCGACTGGGCAAAGAGAAGCCGCGTTCACGTCCGTTCTAGGATCTGACTGTCCAGCGCCGTCCTTCCCACGACTGCTCCTCGCATCTGTTCATCTCAACGCTGCTTCGTGCTGACTGGCAAGGCACTCAGTCTCACCGGTACGGCAGTCAAACCGACGGGCACGGCGAAATCACTCGATCCAACCAGCATCGATCTTCAGGTCGAGTAGCGGCGGACGGTGCAAAATAGCGCGACACGCACCGACATATAGAACACTTGTTCCCATGTCGGTTATGCTGGTAATGATTCACGGGACCTGTGACCACGAGTGGCCGATTATCCACGGGGGAATTCGTTCCTCTGTTGTTATGTCAGTGCCACCTTCTAGCCTTGGTCTCAACGGATAACGAAACTTTTAGGAGAGACCATGGCTCGTACACCGAAGAACCTGCAGATCCCTACCGGCGGCGATAAATCGAAGGCGCTCGACGCCGCGCTGGGACAGATCGACCGCAACTACGGCAAGGGCGCGATCATGCGTCTGGGCGAAGGGGTCCGTGAACCCATCGCCTGCATCCCCACCGGTTCCATCGCACTCGACATCGCTCTGGGCATCGGCGGCCTGCCCCGCGGCCGCGTCGTCGAGATCTACGGCCCGGAATCTTCGGGTAAGACAACAGTGGCCCTGCACGCTGTCGCCAATGCTCAGAAGACGGGCGGAATCGCAGCATTCATCGATGCTGAGCACGCCCTAGATCCGGAATACGCGAAGAAGCTCGGCGTCGACACCGACCAGCTCCTCGTGTCCCAGCCGGACACCGGTGAGCAGGCACTCGAGATCGCCGATATGCTCATCCGCTCCGGAGCGCTCGACGTCATCGTCATCGACTCCGTCGCGGCCCTCGTGCCGAAGGCCGAGATCGAAGGCGAGATGGGCGACAGCCATGTGGGCCTCCAGGCGCGACTGATGTCGCAGGCACTGCGTAAGATCGCAGGCGCCCTGTCTCAGTCGAAGACCACCGCGATCTTCATCAACCAGCTGCGTGAGAAGGTCGGCGTCTTCTTCGGTTCACCGGAGACCACCTCTGGTGGTAAGGCACTGAAGTTCTACGCCTCCGTGCGCATCGACGTGCGACGCATCGAGACTTTGAAGGAAGGCCAGGACGCGGTCGGCAACCGCACCCGCGCCAAGATCGTCAAGAACAAGATCGCACCGCCGTTCAAGCAGGCCGAGTTCGACATCATCTATGGCCAGGGCATCTCCCGTGAGGGCAGCCTCATCGATATGGGCGTCGATAACGGCATCATCCGCAAATCCGGATCATGGTTCACCTACGACGGTGACCAGCTGGGCCAGGGCAAGGAAAACGTGCGCAACTTCCTGCGCGACAACCCAGGACTGGCCGAGGAGATCGAACTCAAGATCAAACACAAGATGGGTCTGATCAAGGTCGACGAGCCTGAAGCTGAGGCAGGAGCAGACAAGGCCGAGGGCAGCGCAGCAGAGAGCTCGAAATCGGATGACGTCGAAGTTTCCTGATCCGATCGATCGCGACAGCGATCTCGCCGAGTCACGTCCCCACGGGGGCGACTCGGCGAGATCAGATGCGCCGAGCGCGAAGCTGACGCAGCTGCGCGAAGCCATCACCGAGATCGACCAACGCCACGCCGAAGGGGAGCCCGAGTACTTCGCTGACACCGCCTCGGCGTCGGAGTCTCCGATGGGTGTGGGTGCTGCACCATCTGAGGATGTTCCCTCATTCGCCGATGCGCTGTCATTCGATGACGACGATGAGCCGCTGGACTTCGACGCCTCCTATGCGAAGGCGAAGAAGACGGCCATGAACATGCTGGCCATGCGCGATCACGCCAGCGGCGAACTGCGGGACAAACTGCTCAAGCGCGATTTCCTGCCCGAAGCAGTCGACGAACTCATTGCCAAACTGCAGAAGTCACGACTCCTCAACGACGAAGAGTTCGCACACCGTTATGTCCGAGCTCACAGGGAACGTCGAAAACTGTCCCGCACCGCGCTCAAACGAGAACTGAACAAAAAGGGCCTGCCCGCAGAGATCGTTTCCGACGCCGTCGAGGATGTGGACGGGGAAGACGACCTCGCCCGCCAGGTCGCCGAGAAGAAGGCCGCATCGACACGCGGACTCGACTACGAGATCCGTGAGCGTCGAATCCTGGGCATGCTCGCACGACGCGGATTCGCATCCTCAATCTGTATCAAGGTGACACGCGAAGTCCTCGCCGAAGACTGAGCTTCGCCGATGACAGACAACAGCTAGAATAGTTTCGCCATGACTGAACTGATTGATGCACCCACCTCCACCGAGAAATCACCGCGCAGCTACGAGGTGAAGACCTACGGCTGCCAGATGAATGTCCACGATTCCGAACGGCTGTCCGGACTTCTCGATGATGCGGGCTATGTTCCCGCAGACACCGATGACCAAGCCGACGTCATCGTCTTTAACACCTGCGCGGTCCGCGAGAACGCGGACAACCGTCTCTACGGAAACCTGGGTCAGTTGGCGCACATCAAGGAACGCAACCCTGATTTCCAGATCGCAGTCGGCGGCTGCATGGCACAGAAGGATCGGGACACGATCGTCAAGAAGGCCCCCTGGGTCGACGTCGTCTTCGGCACCCACAATATGGGATCGCTGCCGGCACTGCTCGAACGAGCACGCCACAACCAGGAAGCCCAAGTCGAGATCCTCGAGAGCCTCGACGTCTTCCCATCCACTCTGCCCAGCCGCCGCGAATCACAGCATTCCGGGTGGGTCTCGATTTCGGTCGGATGCAACAATTCCTGCACTTTCTGCATCGTCCCCAGCCTGCGCGGCAAGGAGAAGGACCGCAGACCCGGCGACATCTTGGCCGAGGTCGAAGCGCTCGTGGCCGACGGCGTCGTCGAAGTCACACTTCTGGGCCAGAACGTGAACTCCTATGGTGCCGAATTCAGGGACAAGGGAGCATTCGCGAAACTGCTGCGCGCCGTGGGCAAGGTCGAGGGCATCGAACGTGTGCGCTTCACCAGCCCGCATCCTGCCTCGTTCTCCGATGACGTCATCGAGGCCATGGCAGAGACGCCGACCGTCATGCCGCAGCTGCACATGCCGCTGCAGTCCGGCTCCGACTCGATTCTGAAATCCATGCGCCGGTCCTACCGCACCAGCAGGTTCATGCGCATCCTCGACTCCGTGCGCGAGAAGATCCCGCATGCAGCGATCACCACCGACATCATCGTCGGATTCCCAGGGGAGACCGAAGAAGACTTCCTCGGCACCATGGACATCGTCCGTCGTGCCCGCTTCTCACAGGCCTTCACCTTCCAGTACTCGATACGACCCGGCACTCCCGCCGCCACGATGGACGATCAGGTACCCAAGCACATCGTGCAGGAACGCTTCGAACGACTGACTGCGCTCCAGGACGAGATCTCCTGGGAAGAGAACAAGGTACAGGTCGGCCGCGAGATCGAAGTGCTCGTCACGACCAGACCACACGATGACTCACCACGACTCACCGGCCGCGCGGCAGATAACCGACTCGTCCACGTGGGGATCCCTGACGGAATCGATATGCCGCGTCCCGGCGACTTCGTCACCGCCACCGTGACCGAAGCCAAACCATTCTTCCTCTTGGCCGACTCCGGCTTCGCGGTACGTCCCTCCCGAGCAGGCGATGCCTATGACCGGGCACAGGCGGACAGCTGTGGAGCCCCAGCGCCGGGACAGACAAGTGCCGGATCCACGAATCTGGGCATGCCGACCATCCGCACCCGCGGCTGAGATGCCCGAATTTGCGATCATCCCGGCCGCACCGATCCTCTTAGACGGTGTGGACCTGGCAGAATCCGCGCAGATCGGACCTTTACGAACTGTCATCGAATCCATTCTGCAGACCAAGACGAAGTGGGCGCTTCCGGTGCGCGAGCTGCCTCCCGTAGCCGGCCTCGGCGGGCTGGGCATCGATCGTGGCATTGATACCCGAACGAATGAGCTGCTCGAAGGCGAGGAATGGGTTGAGACCGTGTCCGCGCTCAATCCTGCCGAGCGTGCCGCCAGTGAATCCGCGCATCCGGCCATAGCAGTGGCGCTCCTCCACGCTCATTCCTGTGGTGTTCGAATCGGCACGCTGGGCAGCACAGATGACCTGATGATTCCCATCGACCTGTCCGTCGCTGCGTCCGGAAACGCTCCACTGGCACCAGTGCCCGGCGCAGCGGAGGCAGACGCCCGTGTCGTACATGCACTCACAGCCGGTGATGTCGACGCAGTAGTCGCAGCGACGTCGGCGGGTGCTGACGTGCACGCCGACCTCGACCTCCTCGACGCTGCAACCGCACACATGCTTCTTCGCGAAGGAACCGACTATTCGTTCAGCACGGTCTTCGACGAGAACGTCCACGAGGTCCGTTCGTTGTGCGGGACCGGAACGTATTGAGATGAGCCACCCTTGAGCACGGCCGAAGAGCCCATCATCACCATCGCCGGGGCCACAGCCACAGGAAAATCGGACCTGGCACTCAACCTGGCTGAACACCTCGGCGGGGAGATCATCAATACGGATTCCATGCAGTTCTACCGAGGCATGGACATCGGCACCGCCAAACTGCCCGTCAATGAGCGCCGAGGAATCACCCACCACCTCATCGACATCCTCGACGTGCGTGAAGAAGCGAACGTACAGACCTTTCAAAGGCAGGCGCGTGAGGCCATCGCAGACATCCGCACCCGGGGGAGACGACCCATCCTCGTCGGCGGATCGGGACTGTACGTGCGAGCCGCGACCGACCGCATGGAATTCCCCGGCACCGACCCCGAGGTGCGGGCACGAATCGAATCTGAAGTCGACGCCGACCGGTGGGGCAGGCACCGGCACCTGCAGGAAGTCGACCCCGCCGCCGCGGAGAAGATCACACCAAACGACTCCCGACGCATCGTGCGTGCCCTCGAAGTCATCGAGCTGACCGGACGCCCCTTCAGCGCTCAGCTGCCCGACTACCAGGCCATCGAACCGACCCTCCACCTAGGACTGAGCGTGGAGCGGGCCACCCTGCACGAACGAATCGCTGCCCGAGTGAAAATCATGTGGGAACAAGGGTGGGTCGACGAAGTCCGCAGTCTCCTCGAGCGTGGCCTGGCCGAAGGCAGAACCGCATCGCGGGCCATCGGGTATGCACAGATCCAGCAGCACCTGAGCGGCGAACTCGACCAAGACACAGCCCAGGAGCAGACGACCATCAGAACCCGGCAATTCGCACGCAGACAGGACACCTGGTTCCGCAGGGATCCGCGCACCGTCTGGATCGACGCGACCGCCGGCGACCATGAGGCCAATGCTGCCCTCGCCCTCGAGACCATTGCAGGCACAACAGACCCCGAGAGCTGAAGTCCATTCTCCAGAACTGAAAGCCGACTGTGCCAAGTGCGGATCGCTCACCGATAGGATAAGTTCATGAGTTCCTCCCAGTCACCATTCGCCGATATCGCAGGCACCGACTTCATCAAGGGCCACGGCACGCAGAACGACTTCGTCCTCTTAGCCGACGACGACAGTTCCCTTGAGATGCATCCTGAAACGATCGCGCTCCTGGCCGATCGTCGCTCGGGTCTGGGCAGCGACGGTGTCATCCGCATCGTCCGCTCGGCAAGCAGCGGGATCCCCGGCGCTCTCGAGCAGGCCGAGGCCGGAGCCGAATGGTTCATGGACTACTACAACCACGACGGCAGCCTCTCCGAAATGTGCGGCAACGGCGTCCGCGTCTTCGCCCACGTGCTGGTGACCACTGGTCGCGTCCCAGCCGATGCCAGAGAGATCCTCGTCGGCACACGAGACGGCATCAAGACCGTCCGCACGGTCCTCAACCCTGCACTGGGCAAGCAGACCGGTGACGAGACAGCGGCCGCGGCAGGACCGAGGCTTCCCGGCTCCGCGAGCGATGCCTGGTACATGATCGACATGGGCGAATGGTCTCTGGATGACAGTGACCACGTTCTCGTAACGACCTCGGGCATCGAAGTTCCCCGCCCCGGCATGCGCGTCGAGACCGGCAACCCTCACACGGTGGTCGCACTCGCCGAGCTGGCTGAACTCGACAGCGCAGAACTGCGCGACGCACCGATCCTCGACCCGGTTCCATCTCAAGGATCGAACGTCGAATACATCGTTATGGAACCAGCACGCAGCGACGTGGCCGGGGGAGAAGGTGCCCTGCGCATGAGGGTATTCGAACGCGGTGTCGGAGAGACCCGGTCCTGCGGTACGGGAGCGTGCGCCGCAGCCATTGCCGCCCACCACTGGGCAGGACCTGCCTCTCCACTGCAGTGGCGTGTGGATGTTCCCGGCGGTCAGCTGCGCATCGGCATCACTGTGAACGAAGACGGCACCCGCGGCAACGTCACCCTCTCCGGACCGGCTGTTCTGGTCGCCAGCGGCACTATCAGCTGACATTCGCCGGCAGCTGACCTGAGCCAGATGTTGACCTCAACCAGATGTTGACCTCAGCCAGCCTGCGGCTTGTTCGGTTTGCGGTTCGATCAGTCGCGGGTGACGGTGAGGACCCGGAAACCCTTCGACGACCCGGTGCGCACGACACTGAAGCCTTGTCCCAGAGCTTCGATGAGCCACTTCTGCAGAGAATCCGCACCGAGGTTCTTCGACACGACGAGATCGGCGCGTCCGCCGGGAGCCAAGCGTGGCAGCCAAGTGGTCAGCAGCTCATGCAGAGCCTCCTTGCCAACCCTGATCGGCGGATTCGAACGGATCGCACTGAACTGCATGTCCGACGGGATCTCATCAGCGGTGACGGGACGAATCGAACTCAGGCCATGACGCTGCGCATTTTTGCGCGTGGCATCAAGGGACCGGGAATTGACGTCGAGCGCCCACACACGAACATCTACCTCGGCGTCCTTGGCACTGAGCGCTGCGTCCAAGGAAATGGGACCCCAACCGCACCCCAGATCGAGGATCTCGCCGGGCTCCGGTGTCGGGAGATGGCGTATCAGAACCGCTGTTCCCAGATCCAAACGCGTGGGGGAGAACGTCCCCGAAACTGTCTCGACCGTGACCTCGCGGCCCGCGAGATCAAGGGTCAGCTCGCGTGTTTTGGCTTCGCTGCTGGGCGATTCGGTGAAATAGTGCTCAGACACCGTTACAGTCTAGACGGCTGTGGGAGAATTGATGGACACCTCTCTGTTCTGAGAGGAAACTCTCCGCACGGCAGCAGTGCCGCGAAGAGTGGAAACGAACAAAGGAATGAATGACGTCCACTGACAAAGAGCGTCGGGACGCGATGCTCGACCGCGTTCTCGCACGAGGTGCCCAAGCCTTGGGTACCAACGAATCAAACGTCGATGACGCCTCGCAGTTCGATCTGGCTGAGAGGGCGGCACTCAAACGGGTCGCCGGCCTGTCCACCGAACTCGAAGACATCACCGAGGTCGAATACCGCCAGGTCCGCCTGGAGAAGGTCGTCCTCGCCGGACTGTGGAACACCACGCAGGCTGACGCCGAGAACTCGATCAGGGAGCTCGCGGCACTCGCAGAGACCGCTGGATCCGAGGTGCTCGACGCCATCATCCAACGCCGCGAGACCCCGGACCCTGGAACCTACCTCGGCAAGGGCAAAGCCGCCGAGCTGGCCGAGATCGTTGCCTCCGAAGGTGCTGACACCGTGATCATCGACTCCGAACTCGCACCCAGCCAACGCCGCGGACTCGAAGACGTAATCAAGGTCAAGGTCATCGACCGCGTTGCCCTCATCCTCGACATCTTCGCCCAGCATGCTAAGTCCCGCGAGGGCAAGGCCCAGGTCGAACTGGCTCAGCTCGAATACCTGCTCCCACGCCTACGCGGCTGGGGCGAGTCACTGTCGCGTCAGGCGGGTGGCCAGGTTGCCGGCGGTGCTGGAATCGGTTCCCGCGGTCCCGGTGAGACGAAGATCGAACTCGACCGCCGTCGAATCAGGGCCAGAATGTCGAAGCTGCGCCGACAGATCGAAGGGATGGCACCCTCACGGTTGACGAAGCGGAAGAACCGCGCACGCAACCACATCCCGTCGGTGGCGATCGTCGGCTACACCAACGCCGGCAAGTCCTCCCTGCTCAACCAGCTCACCGACGCCGAGGTGATGGTGCAGAATGCGCTCTTCGCCACCCTGGATCCGACTGTGCGACAGTCCCGGACCGCGGAGGGCATCACATTCACCTACACGGACACTGTCGGCTTCGTCCGAAACCTTCCACACCAGTTGGTCGAAGCATTTCGGTCGACATTGGAAGAGGCCTCCGACTCGGATCTGATCCTTCACATCGTCGATGCCTCGCACCCGGATCCGCATGGACAGATCCATGCCGTCCGGGACGTGCTCAAAGACGTCGAGACCGGAGATATCCCCGAACTCCTGGTCTTCAACAAGGCCGACCTTGCCGATGAAGCAGTGGTGACCGGACTCCACGCGGAGTACCCGGATGCCTGCTTCGTCTCCGCTGTGACCAAGGAGGGAATCGCCGAGCTCGTCGAAAGAATCGAGGCGATGCTGCCCTCGCCGAATATTGACGTCACAGTGCTCATCCCCTATGAGCGCGGCGACCTCGTGTCGAAGATCTATGCACTGGGCACGGTCGAACACGAAGAACACGGTGCCGAGGGAACCGCCATGCAGGCGAAGGTTCCGGCAGACCTGGCAGCGGAGCTCGCAGACTTCCGACGTCCGGACCTGGTCATCGGCAAGTGAGTAAGGTCGAAGATCTGCTCGAGTCCGCCGTAGGTGCCATCGGCGGCTCGCCCAGACACGGACAGACGGAGATGGCCGAGGCGGTTGCCTCGTCGGTAGACAAGGGCATCCACCTTCTGGTTCAGGCCGGAACCGGCACAGGAAAGTCGTTGGCGTACCTGGTTCCTGCGGCCGAGTACTCCAGTCGAACAGGCAAGCGCGTCATCGTGTCCACGGCCACCTTGGCTCTGCAGACACAGATCATCCACCGTGACCTGCCGCGCCTGTTCAAGTCGGTGAAGAAGACTCTCGACCCGCTGCCACGCGCGGCCCTGCTCAAAGGCCGACGCAACTATGTGTGCAAGCACAAGCTCTCCGGCGGGTATCCCGATGAGGGCGAAGGGATGCTCTTCGACCTCGGTGCCGATGCGGAGGCCGGTCGCAAGGCCAACGACCGGTCGGGTCTGGGTGAGGAGATTCAGCGGATCCGTACGTGGGAGAAGACCACTGACAGCGGGGATCGCGATGATCTTCTGCCTGGTGTCAGCGACAGGGCGTGGTCAGAGGTTTCAGTCAACGCCTTCGACTGCCTCGGCTCGAACTGTCCCCTGTACACGGAATGCTTCGCGGAGCTGGCCCGCAACAATGCCGCCGAGGCTGACATCGTCGTGACCAACCATGCCCTGTTGGCCATCGACGCCTTCGGTGAGAACACGGTGCTGCCCGAACATGATGTCATCATCATCGACGAGGCCCACGAATTGAAGGACCGGGTCACCAACGCACTGTCTGGTCAGATCAATACCAGCATGCTCGCGGCCGCCACTAGTTCCGTGCGCAAGCACACGATCGTGCAGGACGGTGTCGTCGCGCTGCTCGACTCGGCCGCCGCAGCACTCGAACGTGCCCAGAGCGGAGTCGCCGAGGGCCTGATCATGAATATGAGCGAGGCACTGTCCCTCGCGTTGGCCCAGATTCGTGACTCCACGCGACAGATCATCAATGACATCGGCGGCAAAACCGAAGAGTCCGACGCCGGTCGGCAGATGGCCAAGGCCCGGTGCCAGGAGATCTTCGAACTCGCCGAGCGCTTCTGTGCACCGGGCAAGAACGATGTCGTGTGGTTGTCGAGAAGCACCTTCCGCGAACGGGAGACCACGAACCTCGTCGTCGCGCCGCTCAGCGTTGCCGGGACCATGAGGTCAGGGATCTTCGAAGAATCGACGGTGGTGGCCACCTCGGCGACTCTGTCGCTGGGTGGTAACTTCGACGCGGTCGCAGCGTCATTGGGACTCTTCGGCCCCGACGCCCCCAAATGGGACAGCCTCGATGTCGGATCACCCTTCGACTACGGCAAGCAGAGCATCCTCTACGTCGCAGCCCACCTTCCGCGTCCGGGCCGCAGCGGCCTGAGCGAACAGGCTCTGGACGAGTTGGAGGAACTGGTCACCGCGTCCCAGGGCGGTGCACTGGGACTCTTCTCCTCACGCGCGGCCGCGAATGCCGCAGCCGAACACCTGCGGGCGAAATTGGGCTTCCCGATCCTGCTCCAAGGTGATGACGGGCTGCCGTCGCTGGTCTCTCAATTCACCGCAGATGACCAAGCCTGCCTCTTCGGCACCATGTCGCTGTGGCAGGGAGTGGACGTGCCGGGCCGGACCAATCGTCTCGTCATCATCGACCGGCTTCCGTTCCCACGCCCCGATGACCCGCTGATGCAGGCCAGGTCGAGAGATGCCGATGATCGGGGAGTCAACGGGTTCATGGCCGTCAGCGCCACTCATGCCGCACTGCGCCTGGCACAGGGCGCGGGCCGCCTCATTCGGTCGACATCGGACAGGGGAATCGTGGCTGTCCTCGACTCACGCCTGCGCTCGGCCCGCTACGGCGGCTACTTGGTGAACTCGATGCCATCGATGTGGCCGACGACCGATTCGGCACTCGTGAAGAGCAGCCTGGGACGTCTGGCCGCCACCGAGAAATGACCGGAGACTGAAACGCACTGTGCCCCCGACCGATATCGGTCGGGGGCACAGCTAGTGGAGCCTGAGCGGTTGTCAGACCGACGAGGGCAGGGGCCTGGCCGGCTGTGTCAAAGGCGGCGAATGACCGTTACGACGAGACCCATGATCTGGGCATAGGTGCCATCGATGGGTTCGTAGTCCTTGTTCTGGGGGAGCAGCCACTGGTGGCCTGCCTTGCGCTTGAGGGTCTTCACCGTTGCTTCACCGTCGAGCAACGCAGCCACGATCTGACCGTTGTCAGCCGTGTGCTGTTTGCGCACGACCACCCAGTCGTCGTGGCAGATGGCGGCTTCGATCATCGAATCACCGACAACCTTGAGCAGGAACATGTCACCGGAACCGACGACCTGAGTCGGCAGAGAGAAGACGTCATCGACTTCCTGCTCGGCCAGGATCGGACCACCGGCGGCAATGCGACCCACCACTGGAACCTGGACGGTATTGTTGGCCAGCTCTTCGTACTTAGCCCGCTCTGCCTCTTCCTCTTCGAAGGGATTGACCACTTCGATGGCACGCGGGCGCTTCGGGTCTCGGCGGACATAGCCGAGGCGTTCGAGCTGCGAGAGTTGGTGGGCCACGCTGGAGAGTGAGGCGAGTCCGGCGGCTTTGCCGATCTCGCGCATGCTCGGTGGATAGCCGTTGGTGACGACTGCACGTTCGATGGTCTCGAGGACCAGGCGCTGGCGTGGGGTCAGACGGAAGTCGCCCTCGCCAGTGGAGCCTTCCGGAATCGAGACGTCTTCGTCATCGTGGCGGGCGGCCGCGATTTCGCTGGCGACGTCCTCATTACGAGGACGGCCTCTTCCTCGTTTGTTCTGAACCATTGCTCGTTCCCCTTCGTTCTATTCTCGCTGGCCTCACCGCTTGATCCTCACGTCGAGAATTCTCGTGTCAGTGCCGCCTGAGATGGTTCTTTCAGATCAATCAACAACGCTGGTTCCCTCTCATTGTCGCATAAATGTTCGAGTTGGACTGGACATATGTTCGATTGGCATGTTGAATAGAACAGACGTTCTACCTATTACGGGTGGAATCGTACGAAGGAAAGAGGTTAAGCGATGTCTGCACAGAACCAGGAACTGCGTTTCACCACTCGTGGACGCCAGGCGATGCGCCTGCTTCGGACCATGGTGTGCGCTCTCGTCATCGTCGGCGGAGCATTCTTCGTCGCCACGCAGTCGTTCTCGGCCGCGGCCGGAGCAGAAGCCGAGAGCACCGACATCGGCATCGACGCCGACGCGGTCGTCGTCGGCGAAGGTGAGTCGCTGTGGGCTGTGGCTGTAGATCTCGGGCTCGACCGAGACACTCGCGATGTGGTGTCTGACATCGTCGACATCAACCATCTGGCCACGCCTGTGGTGCACCCGGGTCAGACCCTGGATGTGCCCCAACGCTAGACTGATGCGGTGGGAAATAACGAGTCTTTGCCAGTACGTTCGGACCTAGTCGGCCTCAAGCCCTACGGGGCTCCGCACCTTGATGTTCCGGTGCAGCTGAACGTCAACGAGAACGCCTATCCGATCCCGGACGCCGTCGTAGAGAGCATGCGCTCGGCGGTCGACGGGCACTTCGCTGGACTCAACCGCTACCCTGACCGAGAGTTCGAGGAACTGCGCGAACATCTGGTGACCTACCTGCACGGAGTCAATGACCGATCCGGTCACACGGTTGGCCTCAGCCCCAACATGATCTGGGCGGCCAACGGATCGAACGAGGTCCTCTCCCATGTCGTGCAGGCATTCGGAGGACCGGGTCGCACGGTCCTCGGATTCACTCCCAGCTACTCCATGCACCCGCTGATCACCACCGGCACCGGTGCCACCTGGCAGTCGTCAGCACGCAACGATGATTTCACCCTTGATGCTGAAACCGTCGGCGCCGAAGTTGCGGCAACCGATCCCGACATCGTCTTCCTGTGCACACCGAACAACCCGACAGGCACCTCGATCGGTCTCGACGTCATCGAAGCCGCATACGACAACTGTTCGGGCATCGTCATCGTCGATGAGGCCTACGCCGAATTCTCCAGGCCTGCACGAGCCTCGGCGATGACCCTCCTGGCCGGGCGCCCTCGTCTGGTCGTGTCCCGCACGATGAGCAAGGCATTCGCCTGTGCAGGTCTGCGCCTGGGCTACGCCATCGCGGCCCCGGAGCTCATTGACGTCATGCGCCTGGTTCGCCTGCCGTACCATCTCTCGGAAATCACCCAGGTCCTCGCCTGCACTGCGCTGGAACATGCTGATCTTCTCCTGGAGAACGTCGACCGACTCATCGACTCGCGCGATCGAATCTCGGCACATCTGAGCAACGTCGGATTCACCGTCTACCCCAGTGATTCGAACTTCGTCCTGTTCGGCAACATCTCCTCACCACATGAGCTGTGGCAGAAGCTGCTGGATCGAGGAATACTGATCCGCGACATCGGCATCACCAACCATGCTCGCGTCAATGCAGGCACCGAGGAAGAGACCGACGCTTTCCTCACAGCGGTCGACGAGATCCTGGCCGAGCCCCCCGGCATTCTGCTGACAACGGGCTGAGACGCATTCCATGGCATGCGCACACTGAGGCACACCACATCACTTAAATCAGAGGACAATGGTCCTCAGGCGGCACCCACCCTTCCTACGAAAGGCCCTTCATGAGGCAGGCACAACGCTCCCGCACGACCTCGGAATCTGCGGTCACCGTATCCATCGACCTCGACGGAACCGGCCAGTCCGATATCTCGACCAGTGTTCCCTTCTTCGACCACATGCTCACGGCGCTGTCGAAGCACTCTCTCATCGACATGGAGATCAAGGCCGAGGGCGATACACATATCGACGTTCACCACACGGTCGAGGACACTTCCATCGTGCTGGGTCAAGCGCTGAGTGAGGCGTTGGGCGACAAGACCGGCATCCGTCGCTACGGGCTTGCCGCTGTGCCACTCGACGAGGCGCTGGCTCGCTGCGTCGTCGACGTGGCCGGTCGCCCCTACTTCGTGCACGAAGGTGAGCCGGAAGGCCAGCAGTACCACCTCATCGGCGGTCACTTTACGGGATCGATGACCTCACACTCTCTGGAGTCGATTGCATTCCATGCCGGTCTCACCGTGCACCTCGACCTGCTGCGCGGCCGCGACCCGCACCACATTGCCGAAGCTGAATTCAAAGCCTTCGCCCGCGCCCTGCGTGAGGCTATCGAACTCGATGAACGCAATAACTCGGTACCCAGCACGAAGGGAGTCCTGTGAGCACCACCGTCATCGTGACTCCTTTCGGAGTCGCTGAGCAGCTGGCTGCTGCCTGCGTGCTGTCGAACATCAAGGGAACCATCGTCCCCATCGGCGACTTCACCGGAATCGTCTTGGCCGATACTGATGTTCAGGCAGGCAACGAGGCGGCCGCGGCGATCTCGAAACTCTCCGGCAAACATGAGGTCCTGCTGTTGGCCCGCAGTGAGGAACAGATCGACGCCGGACACTTCCGGCACGGAGCCCGCGAATCGGATGTGCCGGCCGGCCTGGCCCTGAAGAACCTTCCGGACGTTCTTGAGCAGCTCCTGCTCGAGATCGTGTCTGCCGACGAAGTTGAAGGCAGCATTCCCACCTCCTCCATGACTAAACTGCAGGCCAGCGCCGCCACAATGTCTCCAGGCCGGGCGGCCGTGGCTCGGACCGCGCTGCTGTGGATCGTCGTGGCGGTCCTCGCGGGGCTCATCACCGCCTTCGGAATCACCATCGGTCTGAGCGGAAACACCATGGCCTGGGTCGTCGCCGTCTTTGGTGCGATCGTCCTCGGATTCTCCCTGTGGCGCATCTACAGAGTCCTGAACAGGGGTGCCAAGCAATGAGCACGGTCGCTGTCTTAGACTATGGCGCAGGCAACGTGCGTTCGGCCGTGCGCGCTGTCGCCGCTGCTGGTGCAGAGGTCGTGCTGACTGCCGACCGCGCTGTCATCGATGCCGCAGACGGTCTGCTCGTCCCCGGGGTCGGTGCCTATTCGGCCGTGATGGCCGGGCTGAAGCGAGTCGGCGGGGTTGACCTGATCCGCTCCTGGCACGAAAATCGCCGTCCTCTGCTGGGCATCTGCGTCGGTCTCCAGGTCTTCTTCGCCGGCGGAGAAGAACACGGGCAGAAGACGGAGGGTATTGGTCTCTGGCCCGGCGCAGTGACAGCACTCGATGCCCCCATCGTGCCGCACATGGGGTGGTCACAGGTCAGCGCACCGACGAACTCAGTGATGTTCGACGGCGTTGCCGAAGAGCGTTTCTACTTCGTCCATTCCTATGCTGCGACCGAAGCGCCGGCGAACACACTGGTGACCACGGCCACTCACGGTGGCAACTTCATCGCGGCAGTCGAGGACGGCACCACCTGGGCCGCCCAGTTCCACCCCGAGAAGTCATCCGATGCGGGAGCGCGTCTGCTGCGTAACTGGGTCGGCTCCTTCCCGAACACCGGTCGCGCACGCCACTAGCATTGCCCCTACACGTCAGCTCCAGTTCCTCCAGTCATACCCGTTCCAGTTCGTCCAACTCAGTCTCCACAGCCTCTAGAGAAAGGTCACAATGACTCAAACCCCCAACAAGCTCGTCCTCCTGCCCGCCGTAGACGTCGCCGATGGCAAAGCCGTCCGTCTCGTCCAGGGTGAAGCCGGAACCGAAACGGATTACGGCTCACCCATCGACGCGGCTCATGACTTCGAAAGTCGGGGAGCCGAGTGGATACACCTCGTCGACCTCGACGCTGCATTCGGGCGGGGATCGAACTCGGATCTGCTCAACCAGGTCGTCAAAGCCGTCGGCATCAAGGTCGAACTCTCCGGAGGCATCCGCGACACCGAGAGCCTCGAACGAGCACTCGACACGGGTGCAGAGCGAGTGAACATCGGGACTGCGGCGTTGGAGAACCCGGAATGGACCGCCGACATGATCTCGCGCTTCGGTGATCAGGTCGCCATCGGGCTCGACGTCCGTGGCACCACCCTCGCCGCCCGCGGTTGGACCCAGGACGGGGGAGACCTCTACGAAGTTCTCTCGACCCTGGAGAAGGCCGGCTGCGCCCGCTACGTCGTCACCGACGTCCGTAAGGACGGCACTCTGCAGGGACCCAACGTGGAACTGCTGAAGTCGATGGCAGAGAAGACCGACAAGCCGATCGTGGCCTCTGGCGGGGTCTCCAGCCTCGACGACCTGCGCAACCTACGCGAACTGGTCCCCTTCGGTGTGGACTCGGCCATCGTGGGCAAGGCCCTGTACGCTGGAAAGTTCACTCTGGAAGAAGCACTCGAAGTCGCTGGAGGCTGAAGCAGTGATTTCGGACTCGGCTGATCGCTCCGACTCTGCCGGCCAATCCTGGTCCGGCCGTGATCTGCGGCCTAACCCGTTCTCGGGCGATTCCGGAGAAGCCGATGCCGGCCTTCTGGAAGCCCTGCATCAGGTGGGCAGGGATCCGCTGGATCCGCAGCTGCACAGCAACGTACTCTCCGTGCTGTCGGAGGCACGGCTGTATGCGCCGATCGTACCCATGGCACTCGACCAAGAGGTCGGAGAAAACGGGCTGATGGTCGACAACTCTTCGGAGATGGCCATGGTCCGGCTGCAGGCCGATGACGGCCGGGAATGCACACCCGGGTTCTGCTCAATCCCGCCATTGACGGCATGGCATTCGGACGCTCGGCCCGTCCCGATCGAAGCGGAGAGACTCGTTCTCGGCGCGATCGAGGCCGATTCGCAGCTCGTCGTCCTCGACCCTGGAGCGCCGACCTCGTTCCTGCTGCGTCGACCCGCGATGTTCGCATTCGTCCACGGACAGGGTTGGACGCCATCCTGGGCCGACGCCGAGGTGGGACGACGTCTCGCGGCCATCGCCGAGTCCTTCTCCTGGCTGACTCGCCTGTCACTGAGCCCGGGGAGCAGGCAGGTCAATGTCGGGGGACCTGAACTGGGCATCACCCTCGGCGTGGAGTCCGAGGTTTCGGAATCCGAGTTGCAGCACTTCCAGGAAACGATCGCAGCGGATGAGGAATTGGTGCAGAAGATCGACTCACTGGCCATTCGTCTGCATCTACTGAGCTAGACAGCGCTGAGTTAGACAGCGCCGAGCCAGCTAGACAGTGCTGAGCTAGCTAGACAACAGCGTGCCGGGCATGTCCGAGCTCACTGCAGCATGGCGATGACGCCGTCCTGCCAGCGGGTTGTGCCGACTTGTTCCGCGAGTTCTCCTGTCTCGATGATGTTTGGCTGATACCAGATGGGTGAAAGCTGGTGGAGTTCGAACATGGAGCGTTCGACTAGGCCCGCGACTCGTGTCGTCCAGCGGGGCAGAGCAATCGGTTTGCGCGCTGTCGTGCCCAGGTAGCTGTATGTGAACTCGGTTATGTCGGCCAGGGTCGGATTCGATGCAGGTGCTAGGAGCATCCGATGGCTGCCTGCGGTGTCGGCCTCCACTGACCTGGCCGCGCTGATCATTGCGGCGCCGAGATCGGCAATCACCGTGATGCCATGCGGCACATCGGTACGGGCCGGCACGATTGCCCTGTGGCTCTGACTGATTCTGTCCGAAATGCACATTTTGACCACAGAGGAGGCTGACTGAGCGGTTTCTCCGATCAGGTCACCGGCGATGACGCTGGCTGTGCGGGCTCCATGTGCGGATCGAGCTTCCATCAGCTGCTGTCTGATCCGGCCCTTCTCTTCCACCGGTGCAAACGGAGAGGACCCCGTCACCGGAGTGGTGAGGCCGGCGAAGGCGTAGACAGATTCGGGGAAGATGACCGGAATGCTCAGCTTCGCGCCGACATCCATGATGGTCTTTTCCAGCTGCGGTAGAACCTGCGCCCACACTCGACTGTCATAGGGAGCATGGACACAGGCGAAGATGATATCTGTACCCGCAGCGGCCTCGAGCAGCTGAGCAGGATCGGCTGCGTCTGCGCGCACACGAGCGATCTCGGCGGGAGGAGGATCGGCATGCGGAAGAGAGGCAGACTCAGGAGGTCTCAGAGCGGCAGTCGTGATTCCATCAGCTGCTGATGCCGAGGCCGGTGCGGTATCCACATTGCCTGCTGCAACCTCAGCCGTGGCAGGAGATGGGGCCGAACGGGTTGCGACCGACGTGTGAACGCCCGCTGCCGAAAGTTGGGACGCGACTTCTCTGCCGATCTGTCCGTAGCCGATGACGAGTGCTGATTTCATGATGGTGTTCCTTCGAATCGTCGAAATGTAGTGATGGTCTGAAGTCGCAAGAACCGTCGAGACTCCGATTGACGAGAGCACTGCTCTCTGAAAACAGGCTAGGCCGATGGCGATCGTAATTCAAGAGCAATGCTCACTATTGTTATCTTTGCTCTCTCGTTCTAGGCTTGTGGCATGACGAACTCGACTCCGCGCCAGCGGGCCCGGCTGGAGACTGAAGCGCAGATCACCCGGATCGGGAACCGCATGCTCGATGCCGATGGGCTCGAGGGAGTGTCGCTGCGGGCGATCGCCCGGGAGCTTGGAATCGTCTCAAGCGCCATCTATCGCTACGTGAAGAACCGTGACGAGCTGCTGACCATACTCATCCGCGATGCGTTCACTTCGATCGCGAACGAGGTGGACGACGCCCTCGAGCACGACAAGTCAGTCCTCACCGTCGGCGTGACGATGCTGGCGTGGTCGCGAACACACCCCAACCGGTGGGCGCTCATCTACGGCACGCCCATCCCGGATTACCAGGCGCCGCGGGATGAGACCGTGGTGCCGGGGACGAGGATCATGGTGTCGCTGACAAATCTGCTCGCAGAGCCTTCCGTGCAGACCTCGCGTTCTCAGTTGCCTCCGGCTCACACTTTGGACGCGCTGCGTGAAGGACTGCAAGAACTGGGTCTGGAACCCGATGATCGGGTGATCATGGCCTCTGTGACCGTCTGGTCAGCGATCGTCGGTCTCATCAATGCTCTGCGCTTTGGGCAGTTCGGTCGAGGGGTCGAGTCAGTCGAAGACGAGCTGATGCAGGGGCTCGTGTCGGCGCTCGGGCACTGACACAGCGCAAGGAGTGGGGTGAAGTGAACTAGTTCACCCGTCGAGGAGTCCGCGGATGTCCTCAACCGTGATCTTCGAGGAGAAGCCCTCACCCTCATTGACCAGGGAGTCGAAGAGCTGCGCCTTCCTTTCCTGCAATGCCAGCACCTTCTCCTCAATAGTCTTCTCAGCGACCATCCGATAGACCATGACGTTCTTCGTCTGTCCGATCCGGTGTGCGCGGTCAACTGCTTGGGCCTCGACCGCAGGGTTCCACCAGGGGTCGAGGAGGAAGACATAATCGGCCTCCGTCAGTGTCAGCCCGAATCCGCCGGCCTTGAGGCTGATCAGGAAGACAGGTGAGTCTCCGGTCCTGAAGTCCCCTATGACTGCTCCGCGGTTGCGAGTGGAACCGTCGAGGTAGCAGTAGTTGATATTGCGATGTTCAAGCTGCTCGCCGACTCGAGACAGGAACGAGGTGAATTGGCTGAAGATGATGGTGCGGTGGCCCTCGGCGACGATGTCATCGAGGTGAGAGAAGAGCGCACTGAGTTTGCTCGAGCCGATCGATTCATACTTCTCATCGATGAGATATGGATCGATGGCCAGCATCCGCAGAAGAGTCAGCGACCGGAAGATCGCGAAGCGGTTGCGATCCATATCGTTGATGAGGCCGAGAAGTTTCTTCCTCTCCTTCTGCAGGATCGTGTTGTACAGGTCCCGGTGCTTGGAGCTGAGTTCGACGCTGAGGATCTGTTCCTGCTTCGGCGGCAGGTCGGCCGCGACCAGTTCCTTGTTCCGCCGTTTCATGAACGGTCTGATCCGCCGCCGCAGCAGCGCCATGCCCTCCGGACTTTCGCCCGATTCGATGGGTAAGACGATCTCGCGACGGAACTTCTCGATGCCCGGCAGCAGTCCCGGTGAGGTGATCGAGTACAGCGACCACAGGTCGGTCAGCGAGTTCTCCATCGGTGTGCCCGTGATGGCCAGGCGGAATCGCGCCTGGATTCCCTTCGCCGCAGTGTGGACCTTGGCCGTCCGGTTCTTGACGAACTGCGCCTCGTCGAGGACGAAGGTGTCCCATTGGATCGATCGGAAGGCCTGTGCGTCGAGGCGCAGAATCGCATAGGAGGTGATGACGAGGTCGGCATCCTCGATCTCCAAGGCCAAGGCGGTCTTCCGCTTCTTCTCTGTGGCCGAGATAGTGGTGACTCGCAGACCAGGTGCGAACTTCTCGGCCTCCGCACGCCACGTCGACATCACCGATGTGGGTGCGACGACGAGAATGGGGGAGGCATTCGCCGTCGTGTTCTTGATATGAGTGAACAGGCTCAGTGCCTGCAGAGTTTTACCCAAACCCATATCGTCGGCCAGGATGCCGCCGAGTCCGCTGGACCACAGTGCGGCCAGCCAGCTGAACCCTTCCTGTTGGTAGGGCCGCAGTGTGGCCTCGATTCCCTCCGGCACGTCGAGAGACGGAATCTCGCCGAGGTGGCTGAGCGCTTCGACCGAACGTCGCCATGAGGCCGCCGCTGTGGAGTCGTCGACGAGTTCGTCGAATTCGGCCCACAGATCCATGTGATAGCGCGAGAGGCGAGGTGAGTCCGGCTGCCAATCCGCAATGACATCCGATTCAGCGAGCATGCGACGAAACTTGTCGAAGAAGGGCCCGTCGAGGGAGAAGTACGCGCCATCGGGCAGGACTATCATCTCTGCCCCCTGTGCGAGGGCGACGAACAGGTCGGCGAAGCGAACCTTCTGTCCGGCAATCATGATGTGGAAGCGAATGTCGAACCAGTCGCTGTCTTCGGCCTCGTCGGTCGACATCGACACCAACGGTGCTTCGGTGACTTCCCGATAGTCCGGGCGATCGCCGACCTCATGGACCTCGAGATGGTCGATGTCGCTCAGGGTGGGCAGGAGCTTGTCGACGAAGACAGCCGTCTGCAGACCGTCGAGGTCCACGGTGCCTGCATGACCCAACGCACTGGGGAGGGTCAGTGGGACTGGGATTGCCGCAACCGTGGAGCTGAGATTCGCGAGCACGGTGTCTTCGTGTTCAATGCTGCGGTCGCGGTCTGGTGCTAAACCTCGGCGGATCGGGAACGTATGAGTCGGGTGATGGTAGTGCCACTCCCACGTCAGATGTGCACCATGATCTCCGTAGGTGACGGTGAGCGCGAGGTCGGGAGGGACGAGCACGGGCAGGGTCACCGAATCGTCAGAGGAGATGACGGTGGTGGCATAGGCGAGCTTGGGATAGAAGCCTGTGAAGAAGTCATCCATCTGGTCCTTCGAGATGGTGACCGGTTCCCAACGACGCAGCATCTCAACGACCGCATGGTCGGTGGTCTTCTCTGCAGGTGCCAGGACGAGGGCGAGTCCTGCCGCGGTCGAGATTCCGTAGAAGCCATGATCGTCGATCGGCCCGCTGAGCCCTTGGTCGAACGGTTCTTCGTCAACGGTGATCAGGGAGCGAACCTCGAGCCCCTGTGGCGTCGCGACCACATCGCATTCCGTGGTGGCCTCGTCAGCCAGGCGGACCGTGAGCTCGCGGCGGGTGCCGACAAGTTCGATGCCCAAAGTCCTCGCCTGATCGAAGAGATGCCACAGCAAGGGTGAGGCGAACCAGTCAAGGACCACAGTGTCCTCATTGGTCACAAGGCGATTCGAGTTGATGGCAGAGAGCCCGTACAGCTGAGCGAACCATGCCGCCTGACCGCGCGCATAGGCGCGGGTGGTGGAGTTGTTGGCGATGTTGGACCAGGACACGTTGCCCTTGATCCAGTTGCGGCGTGCCCCCTCCATCAGAGGACGCAGAGTGACGACGAGGTCGGTGTAACCGGTCAGCTTCGTGCGCGTGATCGGGTGCACTTCGAAGTTCCCGAAGCGAGTGCGCCGCAGTTCGGAGATCTCGAAGCCGAGCGCAAGCCGCGTCGGTGCAGTCCCAGCCAGGGTGCCGCCGGGGCCAGAGGCCCACACCGATGCATCGACGCGGTCGGAGGAGAAACCGGAGAGGATCGACTTCCAATCCGACTCCGCACGCCGAGGTGACGACGTCCCACTGCGGGAAGCTGTTCTGCTGCGGGCAGTCTGCCAGCTGGGAGGGTCGGGGGAACTGCGTTGGTCCGGGTCGTGCAGTGCCGTCGAACCGAATGGAGCCACCTGCCGAACCGATGCCGCCATGAGCGCAGCCACCACATGTTTGCAGTCTCCGCCCACGGGGCATGTGCACTGCGAGGAGAGCACGGTGAATGATTTCGCCGTGGGACTGTGTCGCTTCAGCCGCACGATGCTGGTGTAATCCTGTGCCGCGCTGCCTGCGACGTCTGCCCGCAGAGTATTGTCCTCGGGGTCCCAACGTGCCTGCCCGACCATGCCCTTGTTGGCGTAGCTGCGTCCGCGCTCGTAGAACGTGGTGCCGAAGTAGTCCTGCAACTCCTTGGCACTCACGTACGGCAATTCTACGGGAGACATAGGACGATGGTCTCACCCGGCACTGACATGACAGAAGCGGCCCCCGACCAGTGGTCGGGAGCCGCAGCGGATATCTTGGGGCCATGGCGCACGACGAAAGAGTCGGCACGCACGGTGGGGTGTCTCAGCGAACAGGGCCTGTGTACTTCTCGCCGGGACCCTGTCCTGGCTCATCCTGAATCGCCGAGGCTTCGCGGAAGGCCAGCTGGAGGCTGCGCAGGCCGTCGCGCAGAGGGCGAGCATGGTGGTCGCCGATGACGGTGGCGGCGCCGGTGACCAGGCCGGCCAGCGCAGTGATGAGCTTGCGTGCCTCGTCCAGGTCCTGCAGCTCTGCTGCGGGAGCCTCGGGGGAGTCTTCGGCCAGTCCGCATTTGACGGCGGCAGCGGACATCAAGTGCACGGCTGCTGATGTGATGACCTCGATGGCTGGTACTTCGGCGATGTCACGCGTGACATCGGCAACCGCCTCGGCGGGTACAGAATTTTCAGAACTCATGGGACTAGCCTGACATATGAACGACGCGTCGATTGCACGTTCGGCCTCGATGTGCGAAGAGTCATGAAGCGTAGTACACTAAGTCGTGGTGCGAAGCGGGGTCTGACTCCCACCTTGATCGCGTAGAGCGATCGGGTCCAATGATCTGATGATCGACAGTCCAGGTGCAAGCCTGAGGCAGAAGATTTCAGATCGAGGTGTATTCACTTGAAGTGCTGCGGTTTCAATACCGTGCTCTGATGTGTGTGCAGGCTCCCTTGGCATGTGGTCAATGGGAGCCTTTTCTATTGCCACGACATCATTTGAGCTAAAAAGGAGTGAACACATCAGCGAGACGCGCATCAATGACCGGATTCGGGTTCCCGAGGTCCGGTTGGTCGGACCCAACGGTGAACAGGTCGGTATCGTTGCCATTCGCAAGGCACTCGACCTCGCTCGCGAGGCAGATCTCGACTTGGTCGAGGTTGCACCGCAGGCGAAGCCTCCCGTCGCCAAACTCATGGACTACGGGAAATTCAAATACGAATCTGCTCAGAAGGCCAGAGAAGCCCGCAAGAACCAGGCGAACACTGCGCTGAAAGAGATCCGCTTCCGTCTCAAGATCGATGAACACGACTACGAGACGAAGAAGGGGCATGTGACCCGCTTCCTGTCCGGTGGCGACAAGGTCAAAGTCATGATCATGTTCCGCGGTCGTGAACAGTCTCGCCCCGAAATGGGCATCAAGCTGCTCAACCGCCTGGCCGAAGATGTGTCGGAACTGGGCACCGTCGAATCCTCACCACGGGTCGACGGACGCAACATGGTGATGGTCATTGCCCCACATAAGTCAAAGTCCGACGCCAAGGCCGAGGCCCGCAAGGCATCATCTGATGCCAAGGGCAACGTCGCCGAGGTGAAGTCCCGACGCGATCGCGTCGCTGCAGAGAAACAAGCAGCGCCCGACGCGTGAGAAGTAAGTACCGATTCGCTGGAGCCTGAACGGTTTCAGCGTGTGAAGTAGTTGCCGGTGGTCGCCACCGACAACGAAATGCAAAGGAGAACGGCTCGATGCCGAAGCAGAAGACGAACAGCAGCGCCAAGAAGCGCATGCGTGTGACGGGTACTGGCAAGATCATGCGTGAAGGCGTGAACAACCAGCACAAGTTCGAGGGCAAGTCCTCGGCCCGTAAGCGTCGCGTTGCCGAGGACCAGGTCCTCACCGGCGGAGATCGCGCCAAAGCCCGCAAGCTTCTGGGCAAGCTCAAGGGCAGGTGAGACCCTCTCGGGTCTCCATCCCGGGCAGCCACTGATGTGGTTCCCACAGCTTGAACCAGACTCCGGCACCGCCGGCAGAACCAATTTTGAAGGAGTAACACGTGGCACGTGTTAAGAGAGCGGTCAACGCTCACAAGAAGCGCCGGGTCATCCTTGACCGGGCAAGCGGCTACCGTGGACAGCGCTCGCGCCTGTACCGCAAGGCCAAAGAACAGGTCATCCACTCGCTGGTCTACAGCTACCGTGACCGTCGCGCCCGCAAGGGTGACTTCCGTCGCCTGTGGATCCAGCGCATCAACGCCGGTGCTCGCGCCAACGGCATGACGTACAACCGTTTCATCCAGGGCCTCAAGGCCGCTGGCGTCGAGGTTGACCGCCGTATGCTCGCCGAGCTCGCCGTCAACGATTCAGCCACCTTCGCGCACCTGATCAAGGTTGCCAAGGAAGCTCTTCCGGCTGACGTCAACGCAGCGAAGACCGCCGCAGCCTGAGCTGCCGGTCCTCATACTCTCAACGGCCCCGAACTTACTTGGTTCGGGGCCGTTGATTTTGTCCCAGAACTTTTCCCTCCGATAGCCAGTAGTCCCTCCAGCAAGAATGCGGGTCAGCGAATTCCATGAAACTTCCAGACGCCATCTCCTCACCGAATTCGAAACGGGTCAAGAACGCGGTCAAGCTGCTCAAGCGCCACAGCCGCAAGACGATGGGCCAGTTCCTCGTCGAGGGACCCCAAGCCGTGCGTGAGGCTCTGGAACGGCATGCAGAGCTGGGCCTTCCCGGCCAGGCGCCCGGCGTTCCGGACTGGGTGGGCTCGAACGCTGATCCGCGCGGCGGGGTCATCGAACTCTTCATCACGGAAGAAGCCGCCGAGGCGCATCCGGAGTTCGTCGAGACCGTCAAGGACTGCGACATCCGCTGGAACATCATCACCGACGAGGTGCTCACCGAGCTGTCCGCAACCGTGAACTCACAGGGCGTCGTCGCCGTCTGCGAACGCATCGACGTCGACCTGACTTCGGTCATTGACAAGGAAGCGCAGCTCATCGTCGTCCTCTCCCAGGTCCGCGACCCCGGTAATGCCGGCACGATCATCCGTCTCGCCGATGCCGCAGGGGCCGATGCTGTGGTCCTCACCTCGTCAAGCGTCGACATCTACAACGACAAGACCGTCCGCTCCACAGCCGGTTCCCTGTTCCATGTTCCCGTGGTCACCGGGGTCGGACTCGCCGAGGTGACCGAACTGGCTCGTGCCCGCGGCCTGCAGATACTCGCCGCCGATGCCAACGACCAGTCTCACGACATCCACCATCCCTGGGATAGCGGACTCGACCTGACCGCCCGCACCACCTGGGTCTTCGGCAACGAAGCCTGGGGGATGAGGACAGAAGACCTCGAACTCTGTGACTCCTCGGCGGCTGTTCCGATCTACGGTAAAGCTGAGAGCCTCAACCTGGCGACTGCTGCCAGCGTGTGCATCTACGAGAGTGCTCGCAACCAGCGGATGTGAGTCGCAGGCCTAGCGTTCAACGAATTCTGCTGCCGAACGTGATTCGACTGCGTCCGGCTTGAACCGAGCAAGTGTTCCAGATCAGAGCGACGTCTGCTAGCGTTGAAAGCAAGGTATCTGTCTATTAATGCGTGAGGCGCAGGACGGAGCGAAGCAATGCCTGGCACGAAAATTTGGCCGCAGTCGCTGTCGGAACTGCAAGCGAGGTGCGCGCGGGATGTGCTGAACTCTGTCCTGGTATGCATCGCGATCGCCGCACTGTTCTGGGCCATCAACTTCGGTACCAGCTCTTCGCCCTCGGTCCCGCGCCTGCTCGTCACTGCGACGATGCCAGCTATGATTTTCGGGGACCTTATTCGTTACTTCCGTGCAAAGAGGCGTTTCGACTTCGTACAGCCGTTGCCTGCTGGGGCGTCGCCGGCTTAAGCTCTCTCAGGTGGAAGTCGCTGCAGCAGTTGCGTCGTCTAACTGCCTGCGGTTATTCCACCTATTGACAACGGGGAGAAGTAGGGTTTATGACCACACAGCAACACGAAGGATTCTTCTCGAAGACTGAGTGGAAATTCGTTGGCTTTTTTGCACTCGCGTTCGTTCTCACTCCGGTGTTCTACGGCCTGCCGTTGTTGAGCCCGCTGTTCGCTCTGTCGACCAGTCTCAGGCGCGAGCGGCGAAAAATGATGTGGCTCTGGATCGTTGCATCGATCCTGGTGCTGATGTCAATCGCCCCGTTCATTCTTAAGGCGGCTGGGCTGAGTAACTTCGTCGTCGAATAGTCGACGCAGTGACGACAATAGGGACGTGTCCTACCCAGCCGATACGGTGGACACCATGACGACTGAAGCTCCACGCGCACCGAAGATCACGCTGACGAACTTGACGCCCGGCTACCTCGGCGACATTGGTCCGGAGGAGTTCCTCGAGGGCATGGAGTTGAAGGACCTTGACCTCGCCGAGGTGGATTCCACCCAGGCCACGTACCTGGACTCATCTTTGTCCCGGGTGAACTTCGGTGACGCCGAGTCTCCCGTGAACCTCACCGGTGCACGGTTCTCCGGCAGCAGAATCGAGGACTGCCGGGCCGACACCTGGACTATGCCGCGGGGGAGTCTCGTCCACACCGAGATCTCGGGCACTCGGATCGGTGCAGGGGTGGTTCATGACAGCGTGTGGGAGAAGGTCGTTCTCAGCAACTGTCGGATCTCCTACCTCAACCTGCGCGGAGCCAAACTCACCGACGTCGAATTCCGCGACTGCGTCATCGACGAGATCGACCTCGACCGGGCCAAAGTCAACAGGGTGTCATTTCCCGGTTCGAGCGTCGGAGTGCTGCAGTGCGAGAGCGCGACTTTGGGCAATGTGGATCTGCGGGGTCTGCAGCCGCATAAGATCTCGGGTGTCCACTCGCTGCGGGGTGCCACCATCGATGAGATGCAGATGATGCTCTTCGCCGAACTCTTCGCCAGCGAACTCGGCATCACGGTCGAATGACCGCCGCCGAGGTTGGTGCAGCTGGTCAGGCGAGTCAGGAACGAGAGGAGCAGCGCTGATGTTCTACGCGCCCATGGCGGGTTACCTGATCGTGGCAGCGGTCAGCGTCGTACTGATCGTCGCTGTGCGCAAAAAGGCGATCGGCAGGAACTCTGCGATAGGAATACGCACGCGGCACACGCTGGCCTCCGATGCCGCATGGGAGGCAGGCCAACGAGCAGGCGTGCCCTACCTCTTTGGCATGGCCGTCATCAGTATCGGCCACGCCGTGGCACTGCTGTGCGTTCAGTTCTCAAGGCCACGACGGCCGGCCACATACTGACCGTGCTCGGGTGGGTTCTCATCCTCGTCTGCGCTGTACTCGCCGTCAGAGCGGCAAATGCTGCATCGAGATCAGTCGGCCCGTGAGGCCAATCTGACCGTTCGCCCACCCGGGCCGTTCGCCCAGCCCTACTGCGCGTCCAGCGCCGCAGCCTCCCGCTGACCCAGTTCGTCGATGAGCACTCGCTCGTTCTCCGAATAGTCCACGGGTACGACCACGAGGTGGACTCCGCCGGCGGCAAAGGCGGACTCGAGGACGTCATGCATGTCGTCGACATTTTCCAGCCGATGCCCGGTGGCCCCGTAGGACTCGGCATAGGCGACGAACTCCGGATTGCCGAACGTCAGGCCGTGGTCGGGCATGCCGTCCACGGCCTGCTTCCACCGAATCATGCCGTAGGAGCTGTCTTCGAGGACGAGCACCACGAGGTCAAGGCCGAGGCGAACAGCGGTCTCCATCTCCTGGCTGTTCATCATGAACCCACCGTCACCGACAACGGCCATGACCCGGCGATCCGGGTAGGTCAGCTTCGCAGCCATGGCAGACGGCAGACCGGCACCCATGGTGGCCAACGCATTGTCGAGGAGGAGAGTGTTGGCCCGGGTGGTGCGGTAGTTGCGGGCGAACCAGATCTTGTACATGCCGTTGTCCAACGCCACGATCCCGTCGACGGGCATGACCTCGCGTACCTCGGCGACGATGCGCTGCGGAATGAACCGGTCATCGGTCGAACGCTCTTCGATCTTCTCCAGAATCCCTGCCCGCATCGGCAACAGTGCCCCGGCATTGGGCACATGACCGACGAGTTCCACAGCGAGTCGATCGAGGCTGGGGCCCAAGTCACCGATGGTCTCGACCTGCGGGAAGTAGACCTGCTCGACGACGGCTGCCCGGTAGCCGACGTGGACGACGGTCGGCCCGTTCTCGTCCATCGTGAACGGCGGCTTCTCGGTCGTATCGTGGCCGATGGTGACGATGACATCGGCCTTCTCGATCGCATCATGGACATAGTCGCGGCTGGTCAGGGCCGCGGTGCCCATGTACAGGCCGGACGAGCCGGACACGGATCCCTTGCCCATCTGAGTGGTGAAATAGGGGATGCGCACCCGGGAGACGAACCGTGAGAGCGCCTCGCTGCAGTCCGAGCGCGAGGCATCGGCGCCGAGCATGAGCAGCGGCCGCTTGGCATTCCGGATCACCTGGGCTGCGGCATCGACGGCGTCATCGCTGGCAGTCGCCCGTCCATTCGTGTGCGGTTGGATCAGGTCTGCATGCTCGACAGGCATGGCGGCAATGTCCTCGGGAAGCTCCAGGTGGACCGGGCCCGGCCGTTCGGACCGGGCGACGCGGAAGGCCTCCCTGATCATGGTGGGGACCATGTTCGCCGAGGTGATCTGTCGGCTGTCCTTCGTCAGCGGCTTCATCGTCGCCACAGTATTCACGATCTGGAAGCGCGCCTGCTCGGCCGTGCGGATCCCCTTCTGTCCGGTGATCATGATCACCGGCATCCCGCCGAGGTGGGCGTAGGCCGCACCGGTCGCTAGGTTAAGTGCGCCGGGACCGAGCGTGGTCAGACACACTCCTGGCTTGCCTGTCAGACGCCCATAGGTTGCGGCCATGAAGGCGGCAGCCTGTTCGTGGCGGGTGAGGACGAATTCGATCGAGGACTGGCGCAGAGAATCGATGAAGTCGATGTTCTCCTCACCGGGGATGCCGAAGATGCGTTCGACTCCCTCGTTCTCCAGGGCCTTGACCATGACATCGGAAGCTCGCTGAGTCGTCATGTTTCGACACTACATCTTTTGGAGTGGGGCCTCGATGACTCAGCTCACAGATGTGGGCACGGACCGGGATCCGGTGGAGCCGCCTCGGCGAGGGTGGGAGCCACAGGGGTGCCAGGACACGATCCGGACGAGTGGTCGAGCACGGAATCACAGGCGATAGACTTGAGCGCAGCAGACAAACGGCATTGAAGTACGCAGAAGATGCAGATAACGCAGATGAAGGACATTGATGACTGACCAGCTCGACCCATTGGACGAGTCGGCCGTGAATGCGGCCGTTGACGCGGCACTGAGGGCATTCGCGGACGCACGCACGCTCGACGATCTCAAGGCCGCGAAGATCGAGTTCACGGGCGACAAGGCCCCGCTGGCGCTGGCCAACCGAGCCATCGGCGGACTCGACAAGGCCGATAAGGCCGCCGCCGGCAAGATCGTCGGCAAGTCCCGAGGTCAGGTCAAGAAGGCCCTCGACGCCCGTCAGGCCGAACTCGAAGCCGAGCGCGACGCAGCCGTGCTCATCGAAGAGTCCATCGACGTCACGCTGCCCACAGACCGCAACCGCCTCGGCGCTCGCCATCCGCTCTCCCTCATCCAGGAACAGGCCGCCGACTACTTCATCGGCCTCGGCTGGGAAGTTGCCGAAGGCCCCGAGATCGAATCGGAGTGGCTCAACTTCGATTCCCTCAACTTCGGACCCGACCATCCTGCTCGCCAGATGCAGGACACGTTCTTCGTCGACCCTCCTGAGGCCGGCCTCGTCCTGCGCACCCACACCTCACCGGTTCAGTCCCGCTCACTCCTGCAGCGCGGTGTCCCGCTCTACATCGTGTGCCCGGGCAAGACCTTCCGCACGGACGAGCTCGATGCCACCCATACCCCGGTCTTCCACCAGATCGAGGGCATCGCCATCGACAAGGGCCTGACCATGGCCAACCTGCAGGGCACCCTCGACGGCTTCGCCCGCGAGATGTTCGGCCCGGAGTCGAAGACCCGCCTGCGCCCCAGCTTCTTCCCGTTCACCGAACCGAGCGCGGAAATGGACTTCTGGTTCCCCAACAAGGTCGGCGGGCCCGGCTGGATCGAATGGGGCGGCTGCGGCATGGTCCACCCCAATGTGCTCAAGGCCGCGGGCATCGACCCTGAGGTCTACCAGGGCTTCGCCTTCGGTATGGGCATCGAGCGCACCCTGATGCTGCGCGAAGGAATCAACGATATGCATGACATGGTCGAGGGCGATGTGCGCTTCTCGGCACGTTTCGGAATGAAGGCTTGATATGCGCGTCCCACTGAACTGGCTGGCCGACTACGTCGATCTCCCGGCCGATACGGATCCCCATGCCCTCGCGGCGGAATTCGCCTCGATCGGACTCGAGGAAGAGGACTTCTTCGGCCCCGAGATCACCGGGCCCCTCGTCGTCGGTCGCGTGCTCGAACTCGTCAAGGAAGAGCACTCGAACGGCAAGACCATCAACTGGTGTCGCGTCGATGTCGGGCCTGAGCACAACGAGGACCTCGACGATCCTAAGGATCCGCAGCCCGGTGAAGAGCGCCCGAGCCGCGGCATCATCTGCGGAGCCCACAACTTCGTCGTGGGTGACCTCATCGTCGCCTGCCTGCCCGGAGCCGTCCTGCCCGGCGACTTCCAGATCGCGGCGCGCAAGACCTATGGCCACAAGTCCGATGGCATGATCTGCTCGGCCAAGGAGCTCGGCCTCGGCGAGGACCACGACGGCATCATCGTCCTGACCGACCTGGGCCTGAGCGGTGAGCCCGGCGACGATGCGATCGCACTCCTGGGCCTCGACCAGGTCACCCTCGACGTCAACGTCACCCCCGATCGCGGCTACCAGCTGTCCATGCGCGGCATCGCCCGCGAGTACGCGCAGATGAAGGGCCAGTCCTTCACCGACATCGGAGCCGCCGAGGCGGCCCCCACCAACGCTGCCACCGACGATGGTTTCCCGGTGTCGATCGAGGACTCCAACCCGATCAACGAGGTGGCCGGCTGTGACCAGTTCACCGCCGTTCAGGTCACCGGCCTGGACCCGCAGGCGCGGACTCCGTTCTGGATGCAGCGTCGCCTGCAGCAGGCGGGCATGCGCCCGATCAGCTTGACCGTGGACGTGACGAACTACGTCATGCTCGAACTCGGGCAGCCGCTGCACGCTTATGACACCGCGCTGCTCGGCGACGAGATCGTCGTCCGGCGTGCCACCGCCGGTGAGAAGTTCACGACGCTTGATGATGTCGAGCGCAAGCTTGACCCCGAGGACCTGCTCATCACCGACCGTGGTGCCGGTGCCAGCGGCAAGGGCGGGAAGATCATCGGCCTGGCCGGAGTCATGGGCGGCGCCGACGTCGAGGTCAACGATCAGACGACCGACATCGTCATCGAGGCCGCTCACTTCGACCCGATCTCCATCGCCCGCACCTCGCGTCGCCACAAGCTGTCCTCGGAGGCCTCGCGTCGTTTCGAACGCGGCGTCGACCCGAAGCTCGGACCCGTGGCCGCACGTCGCTGCGCGGACCTGCTCGTCGAACTCGGCGGCGGAACGCTCAGCCCGGCGACCACGCAGGTCGGGCAAGCTCCCGAGCCGACTGTCATCGAACTCCCGGTCGAGCGCGTCGCCTCGCTCGTCGGAGTCCAGTACACAACCGCCGAGGTGACCGGACTGCTCGAAGGCATCGGCGCGACCATCGATGTCATCGGCAAGGACCGTCTGGCCGTGACCGTGCCCAGTTGGCGCACGGACATCACCGACGCTGTCGACCTCATCGAGGAAGTCGCCCGTACCGGCGGCTACGACCGCATCCCATCCATCCAGCCTGCCGCCAGGGCAGGCAAGGGACTGACGGTGGCGCAGAAGACGCGTCGCCGGATCTCGAACCTGTTGGCTGCCGACGGGTTTACCGAGGTGCTGTCGTACCCGTTCACGAACGACAAGCGGGACGATCAGCTGCGGCTCGAGGCCGATGACGTGCGTCGCAAGCACGTGCGCCTGGCCAACCCGATGTCCGAAGACCTGCCGCTCATGCGCACCAACCTGCTCTCGACGCTGGTCGACCTCGTGGTTCGCAACCAGGGCCGCGGAGCGAAGGACGTTGCGCTGTTCGAGGCGGGACTGGTGTCCACCTCGGCAGGTCTTCCTGAGGGTCCCGGGCCGCGTCACCTGCCCGGATATCACCCCACCGAGGCGGAACTCGATAAGATCTACGCCTCGGTGCCTCATCAGCCCTACCACTACGCGGGCATCATCTCCGGAAACGCCGAGATGCCCGGAGTCTGGGGCAAGGGCCGCAAGGCCGAGGCCACCGACGTCATCGACACCGTGCGCCGGATCGTTGCGGTCAATGGCCTCGAGGTCACCGTCGAAGCCGACCAGATCGCCCCGTGGCATCCGGGCCGTGCGGCGAAGTTTGTCCTCGCCGACGGTCAGGTGCTCGGTCATGCAGGTGAGCTGCACCCGAAGGTGTGCGAGAACCTTGGCCTGCCGGCACGGACGGTCGGATTCGAGATCGATCTTGACGCATTGCTGGCTCAGGAGGATCTGCGTGCCTGGGACGGTGCGCTGTCGACCTATCCGGTGTCGCGTCAGGATGTGGCGCTCATCGTCGATGCGGAACTGCCAACGCAGACTTTGGCCGCGACGTTGCGCGAAGGTGCGGGGGAGGAGCTCGAACTGCTCGAGACTTTTGACCTTTACACCGGGGACCAGCTGCCCGAGGGCAAGAAGTCGCTGGCGTTCCGCCTGACCTTCCGCGCCCCAGATCGCACGCTCAAGGCCGATGAGGCCTCGGCGATGCGTGAGGCGGCAACGAAGTTGGCCGCCGAACGTCACGGCGCCGAAGTCCGCAGCTGAGAACAGTGCGTAACAGTGCCCGGTCGACCGCTAGAGTGGTTCGACCGGGCTCTGTCGTATCTGCTCAGCGCATCGCGGCAGAGCGCACAAGAATGACCGAACACGCGGCCGTGAGCACTTGTCGTTCACATCACGACACCTGACTACCCGCACCAGATCACTACCGAGGAGTTCTGACATGTCCGAGAAGCTGCCTTACGGAACGAACCTGCCCACCGGCGACACCGCATCTGAAGCGACTGCGGTCCCGTCCGAGACGATCGCGCTCATCACCGGCGGCGCCCGCGGAATCGGACGCCACCTGTCGGAGGCGTTCGCGAAAGCCGGGTATGACGTGATCGTCACGGCCACCTCGGCGGAGAAGGCGGAAGCTGCGGCTGAAGAGATCGCTGAGGCGACCGGGGGAGCGGTGACCGGTGTCGGTCTGCGCACTGATGACATCACGGTGGTGAACCAGCTGCGTGACTCTGTCGCTAAACTCGAGAAATCGACGGGGAAGCGTCTGCAGGTGCTCATCAATAATGCCGGGCGCATCGAGTCGACCGAGGGGCCACTGTGGGATGCCGATCCGGAGAGCCTCAAGGGCGTCGTCGACGCGAACGTCACCGGGGTTGCGCTCATGATTAACGTCTTTGCACCCGTATTGATGGCGGGCGCCCAGGCGACCGGCCGTCCCAGCCGCATCATCGACCTCAACTCGGGATCGGGGGCGAAGGGCACGCCGGCGTATGCAGTGTACTCGGCGTCGAAGGCGTCACTGTTCCGTATTGCTGATTCGGTCGTTCACTTCGGCCACGACAAGGGTTTGCGAATCTTCGAGATGGCCCCCGGCGTCGTCGAGACGACCATGACGAAGTCGATGCCTGTCCACGATTTCCGTCAGGGCGACGACTGGACCTCACCCGAGAAGGTCACGGATCTCGCCGTGGCTCTGGCGTCGGGAACGCTGGATGCGTTCACCGGGCGGTATGTTCGCGCCGGTGCGGATTCAGAAGAGTCGTTGCTCGCCGAGGCGGATGGCGGACTGTCGGATGCGAACCGTCGGATGGTGCTTGGCTGAGATGGTTCCGGACGGGCCGTCGGGAGCGACGCGGCCGCTGCGGACTCTGCTCATCGACAATGCCGATTCGTTCACGCTCAATCTCTTTCATCTCCTCGCCGAAGTGAACGGGTGTGCTCCGACGCTCGTGCCCAATGACTGGGCCGAGTTCGAGATCAGCGTGCTCGAGGAGTTCGACAATGTCGTTATCTCGCCTGGGCCAGGAACACCGGAGAGGCCGGCCGATTTCGGAATCTGCGCCGAAGTCATCAAGCACTCGCCGATTCCTGTCCTTGGCGTATGTCTTGGTCACCAAGGGATCGCGCATGTGCACGGGGGAGTTGTGGCACATGCGCCGGAACCTCGGCACGGCCGGGTCTCCGCAATTCGCCATACGGGGACTGGACTGTTCGCCCGCATCCCGTTGCCGTTCTCCGCGGTGCGCTATCACTCGCTTGCGGTGACTGAACTGCCTTCTTGCCTGGAGGCGACCGCATGGTCTGAAGACGGGGTTGTCCAGGCACTGCGGCATCGGAGCAAACCGCAGTGGGGAGTTCAGTTCCACCCGGAATCGATCGCCTCGGACGAGGCTCGGACACTGCTGCAGAACTTCGCTGAGCTGACACTCGAATGGCACGGTTCGACACGGAGTGAGCCGAAAGACGGCGACCACGCCAGCCGGGAAGCTAAGAAGTCCGCGGAGTTTGGCCGGGACGGCCTTGACGCTCTTCGGCCCGACGTCCCCGCAGGGACGCGCACAGCCTTATCGCAGGCTCGGGCAAGCACCGACTTCCCTGGCCCACGGCGCCGATACGTCCTCGACACCGACGAACTGACGCACTCGATCCCCGACGACCGTCTTTTCACCGAACTCTTCGGCAGCGAGCCCGAGGCCGTGTGGCTCGACGGGAATCTGCCCATCAACTCCTCCTCACGGTTCTCGATCATGGGCGCGCCGACAGGACCACTGAGCAAAATCGCGACCGCATCAGTGCCGGACGGAACAGTCACGGTCCAAAAGAGCGGAGCGGTCCGCTCTGGCATCGGATCCCGCCAAAAACCGGACGAACAGGCCGTCGTCATCGAAACCTCTGGCCTCTTCGACTGGCTCGAAGCCGAGCTCGCCAGCACGGAGGTCGAACTCTCCGGAACCAGGGCCGCGTTCACTACGATCAGCGAGGGCAGCCCTGATCTGCCGTTCGAGTTCCGGCTTGGATGGGTCGGCTACCTCGGCTACGAACTCAAAGCTGAGGTCGGCTCTCCGAACCGGCACGAATCTGACCCGCCTGACGCTGTCATGATGTTCCTCGACCGTGCTCTCGTCATCGACCATCACACCGACCGCATTTACCTCCTGGCGCTGCGTGGACCCGGCGACCCCGATGCCTTCGATGCGACAAAACAATGGTTTGACCAGACCCGAGCACGGATCGCATCGATCCCCACCGACGAACCCAGCGATTCCGATCAACGGAGAGCCGCCTCGGCGAAGGAAGACAGCACAACCCAAACTGAACGACATAACCCAACTCTGTCGGCTCGCCACAGTCAGCACGAATACCTCGACCTCATCGATCAGGTGCAGCAGAAGATTACCGACGGCGAGACGTACGAGGTGTGCCTGACGAACATTCTCGAAGGCACCGCCAACCCGCACGAAACTCCGCTGGATATGTATCTGCGGCTGCGCGAAGACAATCCGACGCCGTTCGGGGCGTTCATCCGCACGCGTGAAGCGGCGATTCTCAGCACGTCGCCGGAGCGGTTTCTGCGTATCGGTGCCGACGGTCGGGTCGAGTCGAAGCCGATCAAGGGCACTCGCCCCAGGGGAGCGAACCCGGACGAGGACGAAGCGATCAAGGCGGAGCTGGCCGCCTCGGTGAAGGATCGATCGGAGAATCTCATGATCGTCGATCTCGTGCGGCACGATCTCGGGCGCACGGCCGAGCTGGGATCCGTGCAGGTGGACACGCTGTTCGGGATCGAGTCGTATGCCACGGTGCATCAGATGGTCTCGACGGTGAGCTCGCGGTTGGCCGAGGCCGCCAGCCCGGTGGCGTGTGTACGGGCGGCGTTCCCGCCGGGGTCGATGACCGGGGCGCCCAAGTTGCGGACGATGGCGCTCATCGATGAGCTCGAGGCCGGAGCGCGTGGAGTGTACAGCGGCGCGGTCGGGTACTTTTCGTTGGATGGTGCCGTTGATCTCAGCGTCCTCATCCGCACGCTCGTGGTCCGTGACGAGGCGCTGCGGTATGGGGTCGGTGGAGCGATCGTCGCGCTGTCCGATTCCGACGAGGAGTATGCCGAGACCGTGGTGAAGGCAGCGCCGATATTGAGGTTGCTCGGCGGGGCTGAGTTCCCCGGGCGGGACGAAGCTCATGGTGAGGATCCGGTATCCGGTGGGTTGGTTGGCGCGGATGTGTCTGAGCGAACTGACACCGTCAACCTCCACACCACGATCCCCGCCGAGATGGCCCGACCGGCCGATTCCTTCGCGGCCGAGCACTCGGATGGAGTTGAACAATGAATGTGTGGCTGTGGAATCAGCGGGATCGCCGATTCGAAGAGCCGACGGAGGACATCAGCTCCTGGACGCTGGTGGCGGCTGACTCATGGTTCGTGGAGGACAGTCGGATGCGAGCGTTCGATCGCCACCAGGCCCGGTTCGCTCGCGCGGCTACCGAGGTGACAGTCGGTGAAGCGGTTACCGGTGACTTCTGGGCAGCGGTGCTAGAGAAGATACCGGCAACGGGGGAGTGGTTCCCTCGCGTCGACGTGCTCGAGGCTCCGTCTGGGTCTGAGCGGGAGTTGGCATTCCGTTTGCGGCCGGCTCCGAAGCGGACACGGGAACTGCGGGTACTCGTCCCGCCGTTTTCTGATCCTCGCGCCACTCCGGACTGCAAAGGCCCGGACATCGCGCTGCTTGAGGGTGTGAGGGCGGATGCCCGTGAACAGTATGGCTGTGACGAGGTGCTTCTCCTCAGCGCCGACGGGCATGTCATCGAAGGTGCGACGACGAGCTTGCTGTGGTGGGACGTCGACACATTGTGCGCACCGGATCCGGAGTTGGGCGCGCTATCTGGAGTGACCTCGGCGGTGATTCTCGAGGAGGCTCGCGCTCGGTCGATTCCAGTCGAATTTCGTCGGGTGCGGCCCGAGGAGCTCTTCGGGCACGAGGTGTGGCTGGTCAATGCGCTGCACGGTATTCGGCAAGTGAAAGAGTTCGTCGACAAGCGTGACGTTCACGACAGAGTGGTTCTCGGTGAAGAGGCTCCGCTAGTTCAAACGGCGCCTGACGACGGAAACGGTGAGAAAGCGGAGCGACTTCGACTTTGGCGTGAGTGGCTGGAAGCAGTTAGTGTTCCTCCCGGCATGTGAATACTGACAAGTCTGTCTGTGGTTAAGTCTGACAGACTTGTTTGCTTCTTAAGGGAGTTCTGTGACCGAAAGTTCACGGGTTGTCGCAACCACCAGCTACTCCGGTAGCGCGTTCGAACGTGAGTATTCGGTCACGGCGAAACATACTCCTTGGAAGACGACAGTCACGGCGGTCTCTATCGACGATGTCGAGTATCCGATCGGCAGACGGACCACATCAGACGGTGAGGATGCACCCGAAGTGGAGATCCGTGCTTCCGGGTGGTTGATGGCCCGGCTCAAAGTGCGTCGGCGCAGTGCCGACGGATCGATGGAGGCTCAAGAAGAGGTCTATGTGACCAGTGCCGTCGCCGGAAGTGCCGGTGAGGTCGAGGTGCGGAAGGACCTCGATGTTGTGCCGTTGCTGCCCGAGGACGGGAGTCGTTCAGAAGCGCGGGAGCGTCGACGGGCGGCACATCCGGAGAGATACGCCCTGGTCTCAGGGCTGACGATGCTGATCCGCTTGTTGCTTCCGCTGTTAGGCCTGGGCACCTTGTTCGCTTGGCTGTTCGACCCGATCATGCGGTGGATGACAGAAATCGTGTTGCCGTTGTTCGAGCCGTTTACTCAATGGCTGCAAGCAGTTTTCGCCCCGGTGGGCCAGTTCCTCGAGTGGCTGTTCAATCTGCTGTTCGGGTGGATCCCGGACATATCCCTGGGAGTCCCAGACTGGGTGACGACCACGTTCCGCATTGGGATGCTTGTCCTGCTCGCCTATTTCGCCAGTCGCAGCAACCTCAAGCGCCGCCAGAAGAAACTCGAAGAATCGCAGGCGGACAGCACCGGCGAGACAGCACCCGAGAGCGAAGGCGAACAGCGCCAGGATGATCGCCAGCGACAGCAGTCCTAAATCATTCTTTCCACTGCCTTGAGGGTCGCCGCTACGACGAGTAGGCAGATCCCCAGTGACAGGAGTCCGATCCACCACCATTTCAAGTTGCTGAATCTTCCGAGCAGAGTAGTCGCAATAGCACCCACGCTGAACCATGCGATGATGGCCGGGACTCCGAAGAGCAATGCCATGAATTGGATGTTGTCCTGTGGTGTGAGAACGCAGCCGAAACCTAACCCCGCGCATTGGCCGTCCGGAAGCGAATCAGGAGCCAGCAACCACTCATTGAAGAGTCCAATCGCCGCCAGGAGCCACGCTCCGACGATGACCAAGAACGCCTTCCAAGTATCGCTGCCGAGATTCGGGTGCCGTGGATTCGTCATGCATCGACTGTAGAGGGGTGACAACCGACTTCGTTGCTCTCTGCCTCCGATGTTTACGGAGGGTTCACGTACTCACGCCTTTGTGAGTGCAGTCTCCTCCGCCATCATCCACTCCACGATCGCCGCCACATGTGAATCGACCGAGTCGATGGCCGGCAGGGGAGAGGTCTCTGGTGGGACCACGAGACCGATCTCCGTACATGAGTGCGTGACTGCCTCGACGCCGCACCAGCTTTACCACAACGCAGGCACCTTGTCCGGCGATGCGGAGATGCCCGGAGGCTGGGGCAATAGCAGCAAGGCCGAATCCTCGGGCGCTGTCTGACACCTTCCGCCAGATCGCTGAGACCAACAGACTCGATTTCACCGTCGAGACCGATCAGATCGCCACATGCGAACCGGAGTCGGGCTGCGCACCGATGACATCGCCGTGGTGAAAGCGCTGCGGGAGTCCGTGGCTGCGGTGGAGGCGGAGACGGGCAGGCGCCCGCAGGTGCTCATCAACAATGCTGGGCGGATCGAGTCGACGGAGGTGGCGTTGTGGGACGCTGACCCTGAGAGCATCAAGGGTGTCGTCGAAGCGAATGTGGTCGGGGTTGCGTAGTTGATCAACGTGTTCGCTCCGGTGCTGATGGCAGGCAGGCGCCGAGGGCTGCCGTCCTAGCCGGATCATCGAACTCACCTTGGGTCAGGGCACGCCGGCGCAGGCAGTGTATTCGGCGTCGAAGGCGGCATTGTTCCGAATCGCCTATTCGATTGTTCGTTTTGGTCACGACAAGGGACTGCGGATTTTCGAGGTGGCTCCCGGTGTCGTCGAGACAGCGATGACGAAGTCGATGCCCGTCCACGTTTTCCGGCAAGGCGATGACTGGACCTCACCTGAGCCGGTTACAGGTCTTGCGTTGTCGTTGGGGCCCGCCCGCACCCTCGACAATGCCCCGGATGGCAATGAAGCGATCGAGCAGGTGTGGGAGCAGACGCCGGCGGTGACCTGCCACAACGAATTGGATCCCGGTACGTTCAATGCCACCGACGCCAGCGTCTGCTGCGCAAGCGTCTGGAAGTGCATGGCACCCAGCATCTGCCGCCGGTGCCCGGCACCGATAATCAGCCGAACGAGTTCTGCGACAGGTTTGTCCACTACCGTCCCGAAATGGCTCGGGGAGCCTATCTGGACGAGTACGACAGCCACGCCGAAGCTGTCGAGGCCGCAGATCGGACGTTCACCCCTGAGAGCATCTCACCGTCGGCTCAGGTCGAGGGCAAAGCGGCACTGGGCGATTGGATCTCGCACACTCTGGTGATGTCGCGGTGACCGGCGACGGCGAGGGATCGCGCACGACCGGCATGTGCTCTGTCGGGCAGGGTCTCGGTTCGTCCGGCCTCGGCGGTGTCGGCTTCGAGCAGCGCGGCACCGTTGGAATCGAAACAGAACTGGCAGCTGGTCGGCTTGATGGGGCGCAGTTGCGCTACTCGGACGGTCGCACCATGTGGCCGGAGACCGATTTCCGAGTCGGGGACGATGGCTCATTTGTGTGGGAGTAATGAAGCGGATTCAGCGATGAGGTTCGAGGTGCTGGCCCTTAGCGAAAATCACCGCCGAACCTGAGAGTTTACTCAACAACCAATTTCGTTGAAGGATAAATCTAATTCTCCTCAAATTGCGGATTCCATTGCGGAATTTGCGGCCTTTCGGGCAATTTGCCTTCCTAGATGCTATTGATGATCGACTTGACCCGAACGCCTGAATCGAACACAATCTTAACCACGAATGAATGACCTCGACGCGTCTTGTGGTTTTTCAATATTCAATAATTGCAATCCACTTTGAAGCCTGACAGTTTGTTTCACGTGCGAAGCGCACACTGGTGCGGAAGTTCCGTACTGGAATCAAGGAAGAAGGAGAAGCAAATGTCCACGCTAATTAGCAAGTTGCCTCCAGCGGTTTCGACTGACTCTTCGAAGATCGTGTCTGAGGTTCAGGCGTTCGAGCCCACGGCCGCACGCTGCTCCTGCACGACCCTCCCGTGCTGCTGCTGCTCGGGCGGATGATTCCGTAAGAAGTTGCTGGGCATCCGGCGCTGATTCAGGTCGGGTGCCCAGCAGTTTCACACGGCCAACTAGGCTCGAAAATCTACGCACCTGGAGGCGTGAAGCGTGCTTCTCATTGCCATTGCGACTGCCGAAATTCTGTTCTGGGTACTACTGGTGGCCGGCCTGCTGGTGCGATATGCGCTCAAGGCGCCACGCATCGGAGCGGGATTGCTCCTAGCCACTCCGGTTGTCGACTTAGCCCTATTGATTCTCACCTATATCGACCTCAGTACGGGACGATCATCGAACTTCCTACATGGTCTTTCTGCCATCTACATTGGCTACTCAATCGCGTTGGGGCCGACGATCATCAAATCTCTCGATAAGAAGATCGCCAAGCGGTTCGGTCGGCCCGTTAATGCAGATGCTGACGAGTCCGCGCACCAGACTGCCTTGTCTACCTGGCGGCGCACCTGTCTTGCATCACTGATTAGCCTCATCCTTCTCGGTCTCGGCATAATCGTTGCTGGCATACAAGGGTCGTTTTGGCTGATCTATTGGGCGATTGTTGCGGTGTTCATTCCTGCAATGTGGTGGTTCATCGGGCCGCGACGAGCGAAGAAGGCCGAGGCCCGGAGACGAGCGGGTGATCCCTCCTTCCGCGCCGGGAACCCTGCGGTGGCGGACTAGTTGTGGGTAATACATCTGATCTGAGGCCGGAGGTTGACTCTTCTCGAGAACGCGCCCGCTGTTGGTATCAACAGCCTGACCTTGTGCCGATTGCCCGAGCGCACGACGCGAAAGTCGAACCGCTCTATTCCGCCTTTGTCGCCGACAAGATCGCAGACCTCGGCCTCGACACTCCTGACATCATCGACATCGGCTGCGGAGAGGGCATCCTCGCAACGCTTATCGACGATTTCAACAGCTATATCGGGATTGATCCAGACGGCTCCGACTTGCATACCAATACAGTCAAGAGCCCCGACAACGTGCAGTTCGTTCGAGCAAGCGTCGAGGGTATCCCCTCAACTGTGCATTGTGCAGACGTCATCGTTTCATCTCTCAATGTTGCACTCTGGGACGACCCGGCTCGCCGTTGCGCTGAACTGCGCGGACGACTCCGCCCCAGCGGGCATCTGCTCATCGTCGACCTCATGCGCGTCGGCCCTCGCCTCATGCGTTCAGCCGATGAAAAGTTGAGCCAGTTCCTCATTGACCAGCACAACGTTTCACTTACGCGCGAAGATGTCGACGCCATTTGCCGAACTTCGCTTCCGGGCGCTGACGTATCAATATTCGAAGACAAAAGCGATGCGATCGTTCCGTCAGACGGCGCCACCTCGAACTACGGCAACCTGTTCCTTATCCACTACCGGAAGGCATAAACGTGACAGTCACCTACATCGGGTCTCGACAACACATCGCTGAGCTCGTCGGCGATTTCGGCGGAGCCAAATCCGTCGCAGTGGTCGACGCAGTGACGCTCAACCGGGAAGAGTTGAGGGAACAGTTAGGCGCTGCAGCAAGCTCAGATGCTCGATTGCTGATCCGCCCAGAGCGAGTCGCCGAAAGTATCTCTGAATGGGCCGCGGACTACATTTCGTGGCAGGACGACATTGAATCCACGTTGTCGGAGTTCGGTGGAGCCCAGGTACTCAATCTCCCCCGATCCGCCGAAGACTGGGACGATGACATAGACCAGACTATTGAGTACAGGGCCTTCTGCCTCGTTGAACCGGCCAAACAGATCAGCCTCATCAGCCGGCGTCAGCGCAACGAACTGGTGCAAGCTGCGCTCCAGTCCACTTCTTCAGGAAGTCCTGTTCGTTCAAGCGGGGTGCCTTCGACCGTCCCTGCGAAATCGGTCATCGAAGCCCTGAAATCTGAACTCGGCCAGGACACCGCCTCGGAGGGCGTGAAACCCGTTGATCTCTATGACGTCATGGTTGCTTCGGGAATGGCCCCCGACCTGAGCGAACGCGTGATCGCCGCTCAGCAACTCGTCGTGTCGAAAGAGCCAGGCGACGAATCCAATTGCGCGGAAGCCATCGAAGACCTCCGAACCTATGTCAACGCCAAAAAAGAAATGAGGCAATGATAGTGACTGAATCTCAGATCTATCAGGTCAATCCAGACCTTCGGGTCTCCCGCAACAGCGATCGCGTCGTTATCGAAGCCGCGGCGAACACCTACAGTCTGTCCGATGACGCTCTTTGGCCCTTCATCTCAGAAGTGATGTCAACAAACGAAGAGTTGACCGCTCCGAATTCGAGTGACGACCTTGCAGAAAGTGACATCGACAGGCTCCAATCAGCGTTTGAGATCCTTGCTGAGTCCGAAATTCTCGTGTCGTCCGAGCGCACCCGTTGGCCGGACACAATCGTGTCGCTGGCGAATCGCAGTGGTGGTCTCGTCACTTTCGAAGACATCGCCGAGCGGCTGAAGACGGCCTCTGTGACCATCGTCGACAGAAGCGGTTCGTCTGTTGTGGAACACCTGAAATCGCTATTAAAACTGTACCCGATTGCGGAACCCCAGGTCGTTGCTGAGCTGCCGACCGACGCATTGGCAGACTTAATGCTCGTCGTTGCTTCCGACGAGCATGATCCGATCCTCGATGCCGCAAACTCAATGGCGCTTGATTCCGAGATTCGGGTTTGGGCACCGGTCACACCTGCTCGCGGCGGTCGATTCCGGGTCGGCCCCTGGTTCTACCCGAACCAGTCTGCCTGCTACAAGTGCCTGCGCCTGCGCGCCGGCAGTACCATCCGCGAACCTGTACTTGCTGATATCGAGAGGAACGGTCAGTCCGCCCCTTCTCGACAAGACCGCTTCGACAGTCAGCCTGCAATGACTTCCATGATGGTGTCGATATTGGCGGACGCCATGCTGACCCATCTCGCGCTCGACGGAGCTCAAGGGCAGGCACCTGTCGGCGGTTTCGTCGATGTGACGTACGGGCTAGAGGGCTTTGAAATGTCGAACCACCGCGTATTGCGAGTCCCGCGCTGTCCAGAGTGCTCTCCAACGTCTGGAACGGGATACCCGCAGATCTGGTATCACGAGGAGTGAAATGACTACCCATACCGAGACACGACGCACTTCACTGACCGAACTACCGTCGGGCAACCGCTGGGCCACGCTGAAAGATGGGCTGCAGCGGGCACGCTTACTGGTATCGGATCGCGTCGGAATAGTCAGCCGAGTCTTTGAAAAGGTTCACGATATTGACGATTCGTACTGCTACGCCATCGGTTCCGAGACTGCTGACGGCGAGCACCTGATCGGTTCGTCGAACAATAAATTCAACGGTGGTGGCGCCATCTCGGAGGTCGGCACATACCTTGCTGCAGTTGGTGAGTGTGTCGAGCGATATAGCGGAGCGTGGGTTCCCTGGGACAGACTGCGAAAGGCCAGCTACGCGACTTTGAGTCAGGAAAAGACGCCCGGTGTCCATCCTGATCTGTGGACGCCATTTCATCCGCGTCAGTTCGACGACCCGAATTTCGACTACAGTCCGTTCACCGGTGACGTGGAGATGCATTGGTCGCCATTGGAAGACCTCGCCTCTGGGAAAGAAGTGTGGGTGCCTTCTCAGATGCTGTATCTGTATCCGACTGATCCACATCACGAACGATCTGCAGTGGGATATGCGACCAGCAACGGCCTGGCATTCCATTCGACCCCGGCAGAGGCGATCCTCGGCGGACTCTACGAATTGATCGAACGTGACGCATTCATGATTACGTGGCATTCGAAGCTCTCAATGCCTCTTATCGACATCGACTCCCACTCTGAGCTGTCGAAGTTCATGGGTCGTTACGTTGCGCCATCAGGGGTAGACGTTCATTTGGTCGACCTATCACAAATATCCAACATCCCGTCCGTGCTGGCAGTGGCAATCAACCGCCACACAGAGCATGCTCCCGTCGCGTTGGGCGCGGCGGCCGGCCCCAGTCTGCTTGCTGCCGCTAAAGACGCCGCAATCGAGTGCTTACAGACGCGAAATTGGGTTAAGGCTGAGCAGCGGGACGGAAACGCACTCGATCCGGACACACACGACCTTGCAGATGAGATTCGCTCCTTCGACGACCACATCAGGTTCTATGCGAATTCCAAAGCCCTCGACCGAGTGAACTTCCTCATTTCGTCAGAAGAGCGAACTGATGTCTCAACTGGCCCGGACTTCGCTGGCGACACGCCGAACGAAGAGATTCGTCTCCTCGTTTCAGCACTGAACGCACAAGGTATTGACGCGTTCGCTGCAGATCTGACCAGCCCCGATGTGATGGAAGCACGTGGGGCAGTGTTCAAGGTATTTAGCCCGCAGATGCAGATGCTCGATGTCGGATTCCACCGGCGCTTCCTCGGGTGTGAACGCCTGCGCACACGCGCACGTGAACTCGGGTTCCGATCTGCCGATATGAGTTACGAAGACTTCAATCCACTTCCCCATCCGTTTCCCTGAGGAAGGACTCCCTTGACATCAGCAGCCGAAGCAAGCCACAGCGCTAATCTCCGAGAGATCGTCTACAACACGGGCGTGCCGGAAGCTTTCGACCCCAGCGAAGACTACTTCGAAGCATCGAAGCTCACCAGGGATGGGTTGGCCTGGGAAACTCCCGGAATTCCTCCCCTTTTGCAGTCTCCGGAACTGCAGAAGATGAGCCAGCGTGCCTCGAGGCGTTACAGCTCTAGACCTTTCACAGATCTCGGTGAGGCCGAAGAGCTTCCAAATAGATTGGACTCTCTCCTTCGCACCCGACGCTCTTGTCCGCAGTTCGGTGGTGGAAAACTGTCGTTGACCTCGATTCATCAGATTCTCCATCACTCGTACGGCGCCTATCCTTTCGACCATGGGCATCAGTCACGCAGAAACGTCCCGTCTGGTGGCGCACTCTACCCACTCGATCTGTATCTTGTGTCCCGCAATGTCGATTCGCTGAAAGCTGGTTCGCTTCACCATTTCGACCCGTACCGCCACGGAATCGCGCATATACGTGACGGCGTAGATCTAGACGCCTTGGGAGAAGCACTTCTGCTGCCTGAGGTTGCTCAGGATGCGTCGGCGTTCATCATCATCAGCGCGACGTTCTGGCGTAGCCGGTTCAAATACGCCCAACGAGCACTTCGCTTCTGCCTCATGGAATCCGGACATGTGGCTCAGAACCTCGTCACGGTGGCGACGAGCATCGACGTCCAATCCCGAGTGTTCGGCGGGTTCATGGACAACGAGATCAACGAAATCCTTCCCGACCACAACGGGGTTGACGACGCCGCCCTATACGTTGTGCTTTTAGGCGCTGAGAATTGAGCTCACTGTCAAAACTCTTACATGTGGGTTGGACTCTCAAGGGGCCGGATCTGTTGAGTCACGCGCGAATGCGCCAACCGAGCGTGTTCCGACCTTCTGCAAGCTGGTATCACGACTACCCAACTGCAATCATCGCGTGCCTGTCACTATCAGAAGATCCTGCGCGGGAACGACGCTCTAAACTCGCTGACCGGCACTGCCTTATCGGGCTAGGAGCCGGTATGGCATGGCACATCCTCAGCGTCTTCGCTCTGGCCCGCAGGGTTCCCCGCTATCGGCTCCCGCCGCATTCTCGATCAGAGGTACGTGATCTCATTGCCGTTGCCGCTGCCGAAGAGGTGATCTGGCGGAAAGACGGAGACCTTTGGGAAACGCTTCTTTTCAGCGTCGGATTCGGATGCACACATCTGAAAATAGGGTCGGTTGCAGGAAGTGTCCACATGGGAGTGTTCTGTCTTGTCTCCAGATGGCTCGAGTCACGTTATGGGCTGACAGCATCGGTATTGTTTCACAGCGCCTATAATCTTGCCCACGCCTGCGACCTCGGCAGGAAAACTCAGTGATCGCATGATCAGTCCCAGCTCACTGAGCAGACCGAAGCGCGGTTGCGTTCTGAGCTCATAAAGCCACATACATTGAGGGCATGAGCGTATTTCCGAAGTTCAATCGCAACTTCAATCGCATCCCCAAAGGTGGCGAGTTCGCCGAGTATGAGCGCGGTGAGCTTGCATGAGGCCCGGTGCTCGGCGATGCAGAGGTCATATTATCGGACGTCTGTGAGGCCTCTGGCGCCAGCGGACGGCCATGATCAAGTGCTAGCAGGCCAGCATCCGGTCGACGGGGGTGCCCCTATGTTTTGAATCAAGGGTTAGCGACCAGATCTTGCAAGAACATTTGCTCAGGGTCAAATGGCCGGGGCGATCGGTCCGGGAACCATCTCCCGGACTTATCAGGAACCTCACTACGATTCGGTTCAGGCAGCAGTGGCCACCACGGATGCGTGAAAGTAGGCACCATCTCGCATAATGACAGCTGATGAGGTTGACAATGAATGTGTATGAATTGCCTTCACCTTATCTGAAGATTGAGGATGGAGTATCGCCTGATTGGCAGTGAGCGGCTTGTTGGGAGGACACTGAAGGTGGACTTCACTCCGCCATCATCCACTCAACAATCGCCGCCACATGCGCATCGACTGAGTCGATGGCTGGCAGGGGAGCGGTCTCCGGTGGGACCAACAGGCCGATCTCCGTGCATGACAGCGCCACCGCGTCAGCGCCGCGGGCCTTGAGGTCGTTCATGATCTCGACGTAGCGTGCCCGCGAAGCATCCGTGAAGACTCCCTGCGTGAGTTCGTCGAAAATGATCTGATCGACCTCGAAGCACGTCTCCTCATCGGGAACGAGCGTCCGGATTCCCTGCTCCTCGAGTCGTCCCGTGTAGAAGTCATCGAGCATCGTCCACTTCGTGCCCAGAACCGCCAGCGTCGAATAGTCCTGACGCTTCGCCACTGTCGCGATCGAATCGACGATATGGATGAGCGGCACATCGACCGCCGCCTCAATGGCCGGAGCGCACTTATGCATGAGGTTTGTGGCGATCGCGACCGCCTCGGCGCCGCCATCGACCAGGCGCTGCGCCGTCGCCACGAGCGACGCGTCGTTGCCTGCCCAATCCTCGGCGACCTGCATCTCACGAATATCGGCGAAGTCCGTCGAATCAAGGAGGATCCGTGCGGAATGATGTCCGCCGAGCTGACCAGCCACCGCTTCATTGATCTTCGTGTAGTACTCAATGCTCGAATGCCAACTCATTCCACCCAGCAGACCGATCCTGCGCATCTTCCACTCCTTGTCATCACGAAACCAGCTACATGATCCAGTCTGACCCGATACCAACGCGCTCGGTAGACCCAGTTCCCTCTGCTCTGACATAAGCTGTACTTATGTCTTCCGTGTTCGAACACGCTCTCACTCTCGGCGAACCCAAACGTCTTCTCATCTTCGGTGCCATCGCCGAAGCCGGCAGCATCGGCGCCGCCGCTCGCACACTCGGCTGGTCCCAACCAGCCCTGTCCCAGCACATGACCGCTCTCGAAAAGGACCTCGGTGTCACGCTCTTCGACCGCACACCCCGCGGCATTCGGCTGACCACCGCCGGCCAACTCGCCCGCATCCGCTCAGGCGAAGTAGCCGCCTCGGTGACGGGACTGCGCAGCGACCTCGCCAAAGCCTTCGGCCTCGGTGGACGCAATGTCCGGCTGGCCGGGTTCCCCAGCTTCGTCATCGGCCTCCTGGCTGCAGCCCTCGGTCGACTCGAAGCGAACGCCGGCAGTGGAACAGACTCGCCACTGCACCACTCCTATGAAGTGTCCGAGGCCGAACCGCCGGAAGCGCTGCGCCTACTCGACGACGGCGCCATCGACATCGCCTTCCTCTTCCACCACGAAGACGAAACACCACCTGAACTGCCCGGACGTACGACCGTCGACCTCGGCGCCGACCACCTCGACCTCCTCGTCCCCGAACGCTGGAACCGCGCCGGACAGATCCAACACCTCAACGACGTCGCCGACCTACCTTGGATTATGGGCTGCGTGCGCTGCCGCTCCACCGCCGAACGACTCTGCCGGCACGCCGGCTTCGAACCCCGCACCCGCCACATCACCGACAACCCCGGCGCCATCCAATCACTCGTCTCCAACGGACTCGGCGTCGCCCTCCTGCCCCGCAGCGCCCGTCGTTACTCGAAGGTGGCCGGCATCGACCCCATCGCCCTTCAAGAAGCCGGCGCCCGACGAGTGACCGCGATGATGCCCGACAGCCTGGCCGCCGCTTCCGAGATCGACGACCTCCTCGACGCACTCCGCGCAGTCGAAGTCACACCGAACTCCGGCGCCGAACCCGCGCCAGAGAGCTACAGTGACTCGTGATGTTCACTTTCAACAGAGTCCTCGACCGGTGGCTGACGGTCACCACGGCCGCCGCCGTCATCGTCATGATGCTCCACATCGTCACCCACGCCCTCGCGCGGTCCCTCTTCGACGCCCCGATCTACGGCACCAACGAAATCGTCGAATACTGGTACCTACCGATCGTGGCTCTGCTCGGCATCCCCGCCGCCCAGCTGCAGAAGGAACACATCACCGTGACCATGGCCATCGAACGGGCGAGGCCCGCCACGGCCGCGGTGTTCACGATCTTCGCGTGCATCCTCGGCGCGCTCGTCTGTCTCGCCTTCGCTTGGTTCGGCCTCACCAGAGCGCTGGAGTACATGGCGATCGGGCAGACCGCCGACGTCTCCGACGTCATCACCTGGCCGGTGTACTTCCTCGTGCCCATCGTGTTCGTGCTGCTGGCCGTGCTCTACATCCTCGACGCCGTCGTCATCGCCCTCACGAGACAGCCCGACCCGGACATGGTCACCGGCGCACCCGCCGAACACGACCTCGAGACCCGGACCTACTGAGACGCCCGAGTAATGAACCCGAACACCGACACCACCGGCCCGACCCCACGCCCGGACGATCCAAACGCAGCCACCCCGAGCACCGCCGCCCCCACCACGCGCACCCTGTTCCCGAAGGACTCCCGCCGTCGCCAAGGCCCCGGTGCCCTCGCCCTGACCATCGGGTTCGGCCTAGTCGCCGTCTGCCTCATCGGTCTCTTCACCAGCCCGTCCGCGGCGATCGGCGGAGCTTGGTGCATCGGGATGATGCTCGTCCTCCTCTTCCTCTCCGTGCCCGTAGCCATCGCCTTGTCCGTGCCCTCGATCATCGGCGTCTACGCCGTGTCCGGGATCCCGGCGACGATGAACATCCTGGCGACCGCCCCGTTCAGCGCGGTCTCTGACTGGTCGATGAGCGTGCTGCCGATGTTCATCTTCATGGGCATGCTGCTCACCCAATCGGGACTGTCCGGCAAGGTCTACCGGGTCGCCGACCACTGGTTCTCCTGGCTGCCCGGCGGCATCGGCATCGGCACCACCTTCGCCGGTGCCGGGCTGTCGGCCGTCACCGGTTCGACCATCGGCATGACCTACGCGCTCGGACGCGCAGGCATTCCCGAAATGCTCAAGGCCGGGTACGACAAACGCATGGCCGTGGGCACGATCATGGTCGCCGGCATGACCGGCAACCTCATCCCGCCCTCGATCCTCATGGTCATCTACGCCGGCATCGCCTCCGTGCCCGTCGGCCCCGCCCTCATGGCCGGTGCCCTGCCCGGAATCGTGCTCGCCGTCTGCTTTGCTGCCTTCATCTTCGCCGTCGGCGTCTTCGTCCCGAGACTCGTCGGCCGCGGCCAAGCAGCAACCGATACCACCAACCCCACAACCCCAGAACGCCCCACGACAACCTGGCGCGACCGGTTCACCTCCCTTGCGAGCGTGTGGGGTTTCGCGATCATCCTCATCGTCCTCTTCGGCGGCATGTTCTCCGGCATCTTCACCCCCACCGAGGCCGGAGCCGCCGCCGCACTCTGCTCACTCCTGCTGTGCCTATGGGAGAAACGCAAGGACCATCCGTGGCGAAATGTCGCGGACTCGGCCATGGCCACGGTGTCGGCCACCTCGGCGATCTTCTTCATCATGATCGGCGCGACGATACTCACCAGCCTGCTGGCCATCACGGGACTCGCGCCCATCCTCACCGGATTCATCACCGGTCTCGGCCTGTCGACGGTGGGATTCCTGCTCGTGCTCATCGTCCTCTACATCATCATGGGCATGTTCTTCGACACCATGTCGATGATGCTGCTGACCATCCCGATCCTCCTGCCCACGCTCGAGACGATGGGAGTCAGCCCGCTGTGGTTCGGGGTCTTCGTCGTCCTCCTCGGCGAATTCGGCATGATCACCCCGCCGGTCGGCATCATCCCCTACATCGTCAACAGCATCATCAAGGATCCGGGCGTCAACCTCGGCCACCACATCACCTTGCGTGACATCTTCATCTCCCTGCTGTGGTTCCTCCCCGTCGCCGTTATCTTCCTCGTCCTCATGATCGCCGTGCCCGGGATGACCGAATGGCTGCCCGACCTCATCGAACGCACCAGCGGAGGAATGTCGGGCTGAGCCTCGCCGAGGTGGTCCCACCGTGCCGTCGACCGCGCCGTTGCGTGGCTTCGGCACAGTGTGAGGGGAGTCATGGTGAGGGTGGACTCATTCGGATCTATGATCGAAGGGAACTCACAGCCGCCGTTCAAAGGAGTCCCATGAATCGTATCCTCTCGGCGGCAATCCGCCCCACGAAGACCGCAGCAATGTTCGCGTCGCTGGCGTTGCTCGCCGGATGTGCCGGATCCGTCGGCGGCAGCGGTACGGACTCGGACACCGCGGGAGGCGAGGGTTTCGCTGATGACGCTGCGCAGGGCGAGATCGATGAGGCACTGGCCGACCTCGATCCGGTGACGTTGAAGTTCCAGCCGTCGTCGATGTCGGAGAAGTCGATCCTCGCGCCGAACGGGCTCGATGTGAAGAAGGCGATCGAGGAACGCTCGGGCGGGAAGATCACCGTCGACATCGTGTGGGGTCAGGCGATCGCCAGCTATGCCGACGTCGACGATGCCCTGGCCGACGGACGCGTCGACCTCGCCTTCACCCTGCCCTCCTACACCCCGGCCGAATACCCGGCCTTCGACGCACTTGGAACAGCCATGTCGACGTTGCCGTCATCGCCGGTGGCCAGTGATCTGGCGGCGAATGCGGCAGGTGTTCAGGCGGCGTGGGAGACGCCGGAAGTCCTTGCCGAGTTCGAGGACAAGGACCTCGTTCCGCTCATCCCGATGCTCGCCGCCGGTGGGTATTCCACAATGTGCTCGAAGCCGATGACGTCACTCGATGACTGGAAGGGCAAGCAGCTGCGCGTCGGTTCGGCAGCTGCAGGCAAGCAGGTCACCGATCTGGGTGCCACCCCTGTTTCGCTGTCCTTCCCCGAGACTTATGAGGCGCTGCAGCGTGGCACGGCCGATTGCGACCTCGGGCAGCTTGCCCCGAACGTCGAGGCCGGCACGTTCGAAGTCGCTCCGAATATCGGAGTCGCCTCCGATGCGGGAATCGCCCGTTCTGCCGGTGCGATCACCGCCGGGAAGAAGTATTCGGAGCTGCCGGTGGCCTATCAGCAGATCGTCTTCGACTCGATGTCGACGACATTTTCCACCATGATGGAGGTCGTCATCGGTGCCAAGGCGATGGCCGTCGAACAGGCGAAGGCCAACGACGGATCGGTTGAGCCCTTCGACGATGATGTGCAGAAGCAGATGGCGAAGTATGCCAAGACCCTGTCGGAGAAGACCGCGAAGACGGCTGGAGTTCCAGATGCCCCATCGACGCTGAATACTGCGGCAAACGATTGGCAGAAGAGCGTTTCCGAACTCGGCCTTGACGACAAGGGCGACTTCGCCGACCTCGACGAGTGGTACCCGAAGGACGTTTCCTACGACAAGCTCGGCGACGAGCTCTTCGACAACGTTATGGCTGAGCACCGGCCGAAGTGAGTAGGGGACTGATGCGGGGCTTGATGGCATGAACCGCAGCTGAGGGAGGCTGATCCCACAAGAATCAAGGACGTTGTCTGTCCTCGGTATCGCTCTTATGGTCAATGCCTTTCCCCCTGTGCTCATCACCGACGCCGAGGTGACCGGCTGTCCCAGCCACATCATCGATTTCCTGACTGGAACAAGTTCAGTGTCTCACTGCAGGATCAAGATTTTCGACGTTGCTAACGAGTTCGCCGGTTTGCGGCGGGACATCTGGCAGGAATATGAGCTCGTGTCCCGAACTCGCGTAGCGGTTGCGAAGCGGTGATGAGCTTATCCGACTCGTCGTAGTCGAGAATGTAGGTCGGTGACGCCCAAATAGGGCGAGTCGCCACACAGACAGAGGTCGAGGCCTTCCCCGGATGGAAGTTCTCACATAATCCAGACGAAATACCTCGACGTAGCCAGGCCTAAATTCTCCACCCCTGACCTCACGATATTCTACCGACTCGACACCCTCTATCTGTCCTGCATCGGCCAACACATCACCGCGACCAAAGCAGTCCTGGAGTGCCGACCGAATTCTATTGATAATTGGTGCCGGCAGTGTGGTGGCTATTGTGAGGTTCGGTACTCTGTTCTGCGTGGTCTGGCACATGAGCCGTTCGGAATTTTTCAAGTCAAGCGGTACCAGGGTGAGTGAGGCAGTGGTTAGGCTGCC
>NZ_JABUYE010000010.1:0-140744 GCF_014897485.1 Brevibacterium sp. FME37 | reverse complement strand
GATCACTGGCGCCCAGAGGCACGACTGGTGGACCCCAGCGAAGCGAATATTCAGTTACCCTGGCGGAGTCAACGTGATTGGGCGGTCGGTAGCGCGTTGAGAATTTTCCGCGCCGCCGGCGGGATAGCCGGGGCGAACGTGTTCTCCTGATCACCGATGATGCCCGTGAACTCTCGCAACGGACGTAGCGTCGTGATGATCTTCTTCAACGACTGCCCTGATGCGTCTTGCATAAACCTCGCCACACCCAACGCGGTGAACACGACCGTCAGGTGAGCTTCGATGGCGTCGCGGGTCCGGTGGAACATCGGCCTGGCATCGAGATCTTGGGACTGATGAAGGTTTTGGGGACATCTTGACCTGACATCTCCCTTTGCATCAGCCCCGACGGTTCCAACGGTGGGACAGACAGAAGAGCTGCTGCGCGATATGCTGACGAACGACTCAGCGGCCGAGGCTCGCCAAGAATTGCGCCGGCACTACTTCGGTGAGGGCACAAAAGGTACGTCGACCGTATTGTTCACGGGCGCTATCAGGACACTCACCGCCAACAGGACGACTGAAATGAAGAAATATCATTTCGAGAGCACCAATGCCGAGGCGAGCGACGAATAAGCTCGCCAGTTGCGTTCAGTCCATTGTCCGTGGGCGAACGGACAGGTTGCCGAGTCTCGTCGAGTACCAGTCTCGTTTGCCGGTGCTCTCCGACGTGTAGCTCTTTGGAGGACGAATTCTACGTTTCCCATTCCATGGATCGTGTGGGCGTCTGAGGTAGACGTCGAAGGATTCGTCCTTCGATTCGGAGAACTTGTCTTCGTCAATGTCGAAGGTGATTGTCGCCCCGCGGCCTAAAAGTCGACGCTCGATTGCCGGATCGGTACACAGAAAATATGTGTTCTTCTTCCGTGCTGCGAGAACTAGCTGCAGGGACGCCGCAACGGATTCGTGAGTCGTCTGACTGAGCTCCAGCTCGATTCGTGTTCCCGCAGCAGTTGTGGTGGCCCTGAGCGTCTTCGCACTGATCGCTTCACCGGTTTCTTGCGGATCGACGTTCGGAAGTACTGAAAGGCTCAGGTCCTCCAGGGCTGTTTTCCAGCGCCGGTAGCCGGCCTCGGGAAGATATTGTTTGACAGTCTCCTTTGCGGCCTCCCGCATCGTGGCTACCCGCTCCGGTCCGAGGCCCAGGAACTCCTTAATCTGATTGGCCAACGCTTCGATGTCGCCTAGTGGCGTGATGAAGCCATTCTGGCCCTGAATCACCAGATCTCTGGGCCCATAGGTGATGTCGTAGACGATGGGGATGCAACCAGCACCCATCGACTCCATCATCGCCAGGGGCAGGCCTTCGCTGGTACTTGTCAGCATCGAGAAGGACGCGGACTGGAGGCGTGCTGGTACGTCATTGACATACCCCGGAAGCTGAACCCGATCTTCGACGCCGAGGTCTGCAATCAGGCGTTCAAGCTTCTCGCGCTCGGCACCTTCTCCCAACACGGTCAGGGACACGTCCACTCCCCTGCCCTTCAGCAACGACACGGCACGTATCGCATGATCCACACGTTTGAGCGGAATCAAGTTGGCGATCATCACAGCGTTGTTCGTCGAGCGGTCAGCTTGGGTCTCATCGTGTACTGACCCCACCGGCAATTCTCCGGTGAGCAGCTTGATATTGGCTCCGGAGATACCCTTCGCAGCTATCGCATCGGCCTGCTGCTTGGTCTGCACACCGACCGCATCGAACCGGTCGAAATTGCGCATGGTATCAATTCTGCGAGGAAGGAACTCTCCGTGAGCACCATTCCAGGGGTGACGAAGATGGGATCCGTGCAAGAAGAGGATGAGTGCAAATGTTCTCTCTGTGATTTCATGGATGAATTCGCTGATCTTCTTGTCATCGATGATGAGGACTGCGGGCTCTTCCGTAATCGTCGCCGTAATCCAGGCATTGTAGAAGTCTCGGGGCCGGTTCCATTCGGCGATCGGATCGCCGCCTGCCGAATAGAGGACGAAACGGCGCCCGAGCTTCGGATCGTGAACATCAGTGAGCAGCAAAGTGTTGTCGGGACGCAGATAGTTGCGACGAATTATTCCAGTGGAACTCGATTTGCGAAAGACATCGTAGAACTCGGTGATGCTCTCGACTTCCCCGTCAGCTTCGGGCACGGGATCTGTCGGCGCTTTTCCCCCCAATGCGGCGAGTTCGACGTCAGATCTGCCTCTCAAGTCCTGCCAGATGTTCACCAACTCGACGGATTCATCCATCCGTCCTTCGGAGATGAGCCTAGTACGCGTCACGTCCACGTCCATTCGCGGGCTGAATGTCAGCAGCGTCTGCGACAGAGGCCTCCCGTATTTCTGGAAGCTCCGGATTCGACGCACCGCAGCGGTCGTCATTCCCCCGATCGACTCGGGAATACCCCAGATGGCGTTATAGACATGTAGAGCATCAGTTTTGAGCTCCTTCCCATGTCCGATTTCAGACTGGTCGTGGTCAACGTCCTTGCGCAACAATCGAGAAATGGGTCTCAACGTCGGTGTCCTTCCTCAAACCCGCCTATGTGCTCTCCGACCATGACTGATTTCACGGTACGAGCGCCATATGTCCGTGATGGCGAAGCTGGCCCCTCCAGTTCACGATCTTCGGGCAGTCCGCGGTCTCCCAGTGCGCGCGAATGTTCCATGCGGAGTCCAGTTCGGTGTTCCGGCCGCCTACTGCGACCTGCAGCGAATCGACATAGTTGATTCCGACCGTCTTCAACAGTCCGACGACACGCTCCACGACGCCTTCGGAACGGAGCCGAGCAAGATTGAGCACCGCAACCTGGGGATCAAAGACAATGAAATCTTCGTTGAAATGACTATGGCTGGCGAAGACGAAATCCAGAGCTCCCTCATGATCTTCCTTGAACGCACTGGCTATCCGCCGCATGAGAGTAAGACCGCTGGTCCGGGTCTTCCTCACATCCCTCTTCGCGCCGAGGAGGGACGTGCCCAGTTCTGTCGCTGACAAGTCCGTGATATCGGAGGAGACTTCCCCTGCTGCAGGAAGGACGACGAGTCTGTCATGATCAGCAAAGATCGCTGGCAGCAGAGCCTGGACCAGGTCGTCCGACTCCCGAATACCTGGGGCCGTCACCGGCTTCAGGACGTTGATGGTGCCATTGGTCAGCCTCTCTTGGACGGCATCAACCTGTTGTGCGCCAAGGGCATCAGCTGCCACCCAAAGGCGGTAGGAGCCAGTGGCATGATCGTCGATGGATGAGGCAAGAGTACCCACGAGGTGGCTCTCACCGCTGTTCACGGAAACATAGACATCCGTCGTTCCGCTCTTCGGCTCGGGGCGTTCGACCTGATCTATCGTCGAGGCGATTTCCGCGCTGCTGACATCGGGCAGATGCGCCGTAGCCAGGTATTCATCCGCGAGAGCCATATCGGCTTCGGTAATTTCGATCCATTTGGCATAGATCATCTCCTCCGAAGCCCCCGAGGCGATGAGCGGAATGATCTCGGCAAGTTTGTCGAGGATCCCGGTGCGGATTGCGTCGAATTCGGCGTCGTTGATTCCGTAGAGGCCGCCGAACCGGGAGTCTGATTTGTTCTTGGGTTCGAACTCGACCTCGGCTCCGACTGATCGCGCGGGGAGGTTGGCGTGCAGGCGTGAAGTCAGCACACGCGAGTATTTGTACGCGTAGTCGGCGACCCAGCTTCGAGCGAGTTCGAGGTTTTCGGGGAACGACTTGTCGCGGATCGCCGTGACGGTCTGCTTCTTCTTCGGACCTTTGCCGCCCTTCATCCAGTCGACGAGCAGTGTTCCTGACCGCAGGTCGGGGTCAGGTGTTGGAAAAAGCGTGTCAACGGTCGTAGTCAGGCAACCCGAGAAGAACGCGGGAACACCAACGGCGCGCAGTAGGGCTACTGACTGCCAGTCGCGGCAACCGACCGGTCCGTATTTCTTCAGGTATGCGATGGCATCAGGCGTGAGCATTTCGGGGTATCGGACAAAGACCGACAACAGGATAGGACGGAGATTGGGATGGAACGGGATGTTGAAGGACTTGCCGAAGATGTCATGCATGTACCATCCGAAGGCGATATACCAAGTATCTTCAGGGATGTCTTGGTAGACGTTGCCATCACGGTAGACCTCAACCAGATTGAGTTCAGCCTCGGGACCCGAGTATTTCCTCTCTGCTTTGACCGTTTCGCCCAGTTTCGTGAAGAGCTGCGTGAGACCGCTGTCTCCTGTGAAACTGAGGTTCTCATATCTCAACAGGTGTCCGATTGAGGCGACCGTTTGGATGTAGTCACCGATGTTGCGTGAGCGGATTCCCGGCTGGTCGTAGCTGAGCACACCGAAGTTGCGTTTTCCTTCAGTCGTCGGAAGTGGTTCCAGATGCTTTCCACCCGGGAGCCAGTCACGCATGCGTGTGAGCTCGTAGCGAATGGCCGCGTCCAGTTTGTCGGCGCCCCAGGCGAGACGGTCGTCGACGAGAGTGCGAACGTGGTCGAAGGCGTCGATGCAGAACGCAGATTCAGCGGTGCGCAGCACAGCTTTGGAACTCCACTGTTCAGTATCGCCGCTGTGATTCGAGCGCTCGATGAGCGGCAGCGCTTCGGCCCCGAGCGTATCGATAGCAGTCGGGTAGTATTCCATGGCTGCCGCAGTAATGAGTCCTCGTTCGTTGACACGCTCGAACTCTGCCCAGGCAGCTGCAGGGTCTGATGCACGGTAGTAGGCCATGCCCAACAGTGTTCGTCCGATCTGACTGTGCTCAGGGCGGCCCCGCAGGTTCAATCCGATGGATACGACCTCTCCATGGTGCCCCGCATCAATCAACGCTCTGCCGGACTCCACCATTGAGGATTCAATTGACGAACCCCTGATCAACGATTCGGCCAGGGTCGAACCGGCCCGTATCCGTTGAAGTTCTCGCAGTTTGGCGTCGGCTTCCTTCTTGGTCGGTGCAACGGTCCACCCGTCGACGTCTGCAGCAGTAGGACCTTTGAGCGAAGTCGCCAGATCCCGGTAGGAACGCGCAGTGACTGCTGCGATCTTCTTCGCGCTGCCCGCGGGTTGTGCCTTTCCTGGAGCGCCGGTGGCATTGCGCTCTCGCACATACCTGGTTCCCGATGCCCGTTCAACTGTGGGGAGAGCACGACGAGCAATGCCGTGTACCACGGGCTTCACCAGCTCTCGTCCCTTGCTGATGAGCCTGTCAGTTGCGTTTCGCTGATTGGTCACTCGCCTAGTCCTTTGCAGAGGTGTCGGTGATCTGTCGGTAGTCGCGAACCCGTGATTTCACGGTATCGAATTTGTCTGTTCAATGAGCTGATCTTCGAACCTTTTGTCGCTCATTCGAAGGTGCCCAGCCCAGTGTGACGCAGCCTGTCGTTGAGTTGAGGTGCAAGGGTCTTAGCGTAGGTGGCCGTGATGTGAGCAGTATCGAAATAGGTGATGACTCCCCCGATGACCGGTTCACATCGACCGTCCGGACAGAACCAATCTTCCGGGTAGATGATCGACATATGCTTCGATTCCACTGCCTTCGCCGATTCTGCGAGGGGATCCATCCAGTGCCACGATTTCGGCGTTCCTGAGCATTCTTCGAGCTCGTCCTCATGCGTGGCTACGCAATCAGGTACCTGGATATCGTCTCCCCCTGGATAAGGTGTATCTCTGATGACAACAACGTCCAGCTTGGCGTCCGTCCAGCTCTCCAGTATTTCCTTATGCCCTGCTGGGGCCTTCTTCTCAGTCTCTTCCCACGACATTCCCTCCAACGGTGTTGACTGCCGTTCCGAGGTGATCACTGCGTCGAACCCGCCTGATGTGGTGCGATCGACAACCCAGTCGGAATAGTCCTGACAACCTTTGATGCCCTCTGGAGTGCCGAGGTCCTGCGGAAGGGTCGATATGCTGCAGTTCGATGCCAGGAAGGTCGTGATCGTCCAATCGTTTTCGTCAGCCAGACGCTCCAGCGCCGGCAGCCAGTGGCCAGCGTGGGAATTGCCGACCAGTGCGACCTGCTTCTCGCCGTCACCATACGTGCATTCGGGTCGATCCGTGTATGGCTCGCTCGACCAGCACCCATCCGCGTACGCCTTTGATTTATCTTTCTTAGCGGCAGCCGGCTCCATCAACAAGGAGTCCGTGCCATCACACTTAGGGTTGGCCTTCGCGCTCGGCAACAATGCCGCGGCACCTAAGCAGGAGTCTGGGTCAGAAAGTGCGGATTGCAGGTTCTCCTTGTTCTGCTCGACAATCCGGTCTGAGACCCACATCTGGCTCAGACCAAGCGAGCCGACGACTGTCATGGCCACTATCGCGAAACCAAACGTCCTTCTCCGGTTACGCAACAGTGAGGTCTTTCGGAAACGGTTCTCAACCCACGTTGTGGACGCCCACGCGACAATGAGTGAAACAAGAATGATCATTGCTTTGTCTAAGCGGCCAAGGTTCTCCGTGGTGCCCAGCTTCTCGGACAAGTATGGAACAAGGACGATCAGCGGCCAGTGCCAAAGATAGACGGAATACGAGATGTCACCCAGGAACTGTGCAGGCCGCAACGATAGGAGAGGAAGTACGGAGAATCGGCCGCGGGAGTCAGCGACGATCACGAGTGCAGTGGAGACGACTGGAACAAGAGCGATATAGCCGGGGAACGGCATGTCCGCGCGAATAAGGAATGTCCCTGCGACGATTCCTGCCAGTCCGACCCACCCGATCAGTGAGCTGAAGGGGAGGCGCTTCGGACGAATATAGCTGACGAACACCGCCACGAGTCCACCAGTCGCCATCTCCCACATGCGAGTCGGGGTGATGAAGTAGGCCATAGCCGGCTGCACGACCGTGAACCAGATCGAGAAGATGAGTGAAGCAGCGAAGACGCCGACAATGGTGAAGCCGACGACCTGTTTGGGTCGCTTGGCTTTCACCCCGATCAGGAAGGCGAGTCCGATGAGCATGGGCCACACAAAGTAGAACTGCTCTTCGACGGACAGCGACCAGAAGTGCTGCACCGGAGACTGAGCATTGTCCGCCGCGAGGTAGTCGACGCTGGAACTCGCGAAGTCCCAGTTGACCACGTATACCGCTGCGGAGAAGATCTGTCGTCCTGTATCGACCCAGATCGATTGAGGAGCCACAAGGTATGTGGAGACTCCGACGAAGAGGAGCACGAGCAGGGAGGCCGGCAGGAGTCGGCGAATCCGTCTCGCCCAGAAGTCAGTCACGTCTCGCCAGTTCTTCGGCGGAGACTTGATCAGGTGACTGGTGATGAGGAACCCGGAGATGACGAAGAAGACATCTACGCCGATGAATCCGCCGACGAAGCGATTAGGCCACAGATGGTAGAGCAGGACGACCCCGACGGCCAAAGCCCGCAGACCTTGAATATCGGCGCGGAATCCCGACCCGCTCGGTTTAGCGTCCGTGCTCGGCGGTCTTTCAACGTGGGTGGATTTCAACTGCATGTATCGCTTCCAAAACACTTCTCGTCTGGCGGGATCGGACCCGGCTGTGGTCGCTGTCGTTCCTCGTTTATGCAGGTCGTTGTTAGGCGTGCGTACCGATTCTGATCGAGCGAGATGAGAAATTCTGCAGAGCCTGATGCCGATCCGCTCGATGCACGCACCTTTTCGCCTCAGATGATGGGAGGACGTCCGTGTCGAGACATCCGCAGCACACCCCGTTTCGACAATTTCTGTCGATCCTCACCCTCGGCCCACGGATCCAGTCGCCAGCCTGCACGCCAGCCTTCCATCCAAGCTCGGAGCTGGTGAGGCTTATTCGCCCATTTCACACACTGCATCAGCGTCCATGAACCGACGTAGGCCCAGCTGAAGGGCCACGGCAAATTACGGCGAGCCAGCCAGACACGGTTCCGTGCATTCATGTAGAAGTATTCGTCATGCCGTCTGGGATCGATCACAGGGTGCGCCACAACCAGGTCTCCCATGTACCAGACTATGTAGCCTGCATCCCACACGCGCCAGGCGAGCTCAATGCCTTCGTGGGCGTACCAGAATGGTCCCGGCCAGCCGCCGCACTCGTCGAATGCCTTCCGCTGCATGCAGACGGCACCTTCCCACACTGAAAAGACGTTGGAAGAATGCTCGGCTTCGCCCTTCTTCAATCGGGGAATCCACCGTTTCGGAGCATCCGGCCCGCCCGGTTCTTCGACACGAGGTTGGATCAGACCGATTCTCGGTTTTGTGCGCATCAGCGCAGCCATGCGCATCAGAGTGGTGTCGTCGGGCAACCATGCATCGTCATCGAGGAAGAACAGGAATTCGCCTTTGACGTGCGGCACTCCGGCGTTGCGTCCGGCGGGGATCCCTAAGTTCTCCGGCAGTCCCAGGGTCTTGACCTCGGCCGGGATCCCCTCGGGTTCCCATCCGTTGCCGACGCACACAACGTCGAGGTCGACACCCTTCTGCGCCAACAGAGACTCAAACCCGCGGTTGAGGTCCTCGAGTCGCTTCCCCTGGGAAAGCACGACAACACCGAACGAATATTTGCGGCTTTCTTCGAATCGCTGGGACAGAATACGGGAAGAATCGGTCATGACAACCTCCTCGAGGCCATGATCGACATGAAGTGTCCGATGACCGACAAAAGACACAACGGCGCCAGAATCACGATCAGCCAACGTTCACCGAAGAGCGGAGCCGCACCAGCTGATGATGCGATCAGAGTCACGATGATCGCGGCCAAGGCGAGGAGGGACATCTCCACGGAATGATAGATGCGATGGAACGGTACGAATCGAGCAGCTCTTTTCAGTTTCGCGACAAAACCTGGGTTCAGAGCAGTAGCTGCCTGCGAGTCCGCAAGTTTGTCCAAACCGTTGAACGCTCTGGACACGTGAACCATGTCGTTGAGCGCCTTGTTGAGCAGGACGAAACCAGCGAGGACAGTTCCGGCCAGCAAGTACGGGTACGTTCCGGCGGGATCGTCGCTGAGGTTGTTCCACTCCCCCACGGCTCGCACACCAAGAGCCACGGCAACCAGGCCCTCCGTGGTGTAGTGCCCGACTTTGTCAAGGAAGACGCCCTTGGCTCCACTGGTCCCACGCCATCGGGCCACTTCTCCATCACAGCAGTCGATATACATCTGGACCTGAGAAAAGAACACGGCAAGGACTGCGCCCCAGATCCCTGGGATGAGCAGACTGGCCGCAATGCACCAGCCGGCAAGAATCATCAGACCGGTGACCCCGTTGGCGCTGATCCTCGTTCTCACGAGGAGCATCGTGAAATAGATCGAAATGTGCCTGAGGTAAAGCTGTGCACTCCAGTGCTCAGCGTTCTTCCGACTGCGAACTTCGATCGGCTGGGCCTTAGCCCGAAGCTCAGCCAGGGTCGGGTGGCTCTGCGGTTCACGTGTGGGCACACCCGCTCCTCTCTGCTTCAAGGCATCTGAATAGTGTTTCGAAGCATTCTACTGTGGACACAACAATTGCCGCTTAGAAGGCACAGTGGTGTCCAATGCGCTTCAGGCAACCGAGATGTCAGGGTTTGCCGAGTTCCGACTTGATCCGAGTCGTTGAAATTTCGGGAGTACGGGGCAGATAGACGACTTCACATTTGTCTTTGAGGAAGTCGAACTTCCCCTCCCAATCGTCACCCATCACGAAGGTGTCGATGTGGTATTTTTCGACATCGGTGACCTTCTGTTCCCAGTTGTCTTCTGGAATCACGAGGTCGACGTAGCGGATCGCCTCGAGCATGTGCTTGCGTTCCTCATACGAGAAGTAGGACTTTTTGTCCTTACCAGCATTGAATTCGTCGCTTGAAAGCGCCACAACGAGGTAGTCGCCCTGCTCCTTGCAACGCTGAAGCAGGCGGATATGGCCGTAATGGAGAAGATCAAACGTGCCATATGTGATGACTCGGCGCATTGAAGGAACCTTCCAGACGATTGGTGCCTCAAGAGCAGGCGGATGGGAATAGCAGTTCAGCGGCAGTTTACCATTCTGTTACCTTAGGTTGCAGACGTGTAACCTGCCTCACGAATCAGCCTTTTGAAGACGGTCCTCGTTTCGTCGCTCGATGACGGATTTGCTGGCATCGATGAATTGAGAGATCTGTGCACCAGGCGACGTATCACCCAGATAACGTCGGCCCAGCTCCGTGGAGAGGACCCACGCCGATTCCGCCTCTGTGATGAGATCGACGATATCCAGGCTGTCATCTGCGGGGAGGGTAAGACAACGATCAAGAAGCCCCCCGGGCAGTACCTCGGCATCCGAGCTAAAGGGTTCGATCATGACGAGCGGCTTCTTCGATGCCAGCCAGTCGTACGCCACCGAGGACATCTCGGCAACAGCGATATCTGCCATCTCGAACTGCCACGAAACGTCGGAGGTTCGATCCTGAAATGCTCGCGGATCGGATTCGACGATATCCTCAATGGCTTCAACTGCCTTTGCAAATTCGCTCTTGATCACCCCAGTACGCGGATGAGGACGAAAGATCACTCGATATCCCGCATCGAGAAGTTTGGTGACGATGCTCGCACCATTGTGTGCGATTGCCCCATAGGACATTGACGGCGAGTCTCCCTCCCATGTCGGCGCATAGAACACTATCTGCCCATCAGGCTCGGCTGCGGCAAAGTTGCGCCACACCTCCGGAATCGCCCGGGGTCGATCCAGCTGAGGACGCCCGACATCGAGCATCTTCTCGTCACACATCCCATAGAGTGTTCGCCCAATGCGCTCCCGGGCCGCCTCTCCTGCGGTAAAGACAAAGTCATAGGCCTTGAGCTGATTGGAGATCATCGAGACCTTCTCACTCTCTCCATGGCTGAGATGAACGTGAGCGGGACCCGGATAACGCAGTGATTGAAAGTTGGGCGTCGCCTGATTGACGTAGAAGACGGCTCTCAAGGACGACGACGTCATGAACTCATCGAGGCCCTTGGTCAGACGCGAGAACCGAATTGGGAGATCGGTGACCGTCTTCAGATGCTTGGCAACGATGGAGCTGCGGACAATGATCCCAAACGGGCGATCGCCAAGACCCATGCTCTTCATCTCTGCTTCCAACTGTTCGAACGGCCAGATCCACTGTTCGAGCTGATAGACCGAATCCATTCCGACGCCGAAATAAGCGGCAGCCACGAATTCGTCCGTCGCCTGTGGGTAGAAATCACCAGAGAGTCGTGACTCTTGAATCCGGTCGCGGAATTTTCGCGCACCGAGCTTGGCCGCTGACTGGGCGAAGTTGACCCCTTTGATCGCTTGATGCGAGAGGTCATCCGGAAGATTGGTCATAGGACTATTGTGCATGTGCAGATTCGAAGACCCTGAACCGGCCCTCCTCTTATGCACAACATGACCTGCCATTATGATCAATTGAGCCGAGAGGATCAGCCGAATACCACTTGGGTAAATTCATCGATGACCTCTTTGTTGTAGGCATCGCCGTCGAATGGCAAGGCATGAATCTGCCCTTCAAGGAACGCCTGCATTCCATCTGCCAGTGCAGCCTCATCAGTATCGACGACGAGTCCCCCGCTGCCTTCCATCGCACTGTGCACCGATCCGAACCTCGTTGTCACGATGGGCAACCCGAGGACTCTTGCCTCGAGGATCACAATTGGCTGACCTTCGTAATCGCTGGACATGACAAAGCAATCGCACGCAGTCATCACCGAGTAAGGATTCCGCAATCGACCGGTGAACTCCACTGATCCTGCGATGCCCAAAGAGACCGCCAGCTGTTTGAGTTCCTTTTCCAGCGGGCCTTCGCCGATGATAACGAGTTTGGCTCCTGGAGTCTCCCGGGCCACCAGAGCAAACGCACGTATCAGCCGAGCATGATTCTTTTCAGGCGACAGCCGACCCACTGTGACAAATGCTGCCCCTGCTCCACTATCTACAAAACTAGACAGGCTCTGCTGGCGATTAGCCTCGGAGATAATATCTTCGAACGAGTACCACTCTCCCAAAGCTTTGACTGCGTCTCCCAGATTCCGCAACGAATAGTCTCCGGCGGAAGGGTTCTCGAGCATAGTTCCACCACTTCCAGATTGGATCCGTTCAACGTTGATCGTGTTGCGGGCACTGGTGAATTTTTCGCTGGGTGCATACATGCTGAGATTCGTCCGGTTGATCTCTTTGAGGTCCGGCGAAACTGACACTAACGCATCGAAATCACGGTAGAGCTTGAAAACTCCAGTCAGGTTCTGGAAATGAGGACGAACACCGTTCACTTCCCGTTCTGCATCCGCCTCGAGGTCATTATGCAACCAGATTGCCTTCTTCGCTGCCGTTGCATGCGCCACGATTCGAGTCCAATATGAGGAATAGCCGCTGAAATCAACTGCTGCATCGAATTCAGCGTTACCGAAGATTCGTCGCCATTCCCAGTCCCACACGGCCGTGTCTTTATCGCTGTCTGGCAGATCGTCTATCGAAGACTTGTCCAATTCTTGCATACTGCCCAACAGGGGTAATTGGAGAATACTCGGATCCCGAATGAGCTGTCTGACGTGGCTCGGGATCATTGCAGCGTTCTCCTTACGGTCCCTCTGATCGGATCGATAGAAGAATGCTGTGACGTCGTATTCACTGCTGTCTATGCTGTTCAGAAGATTCAACGCAGATGATGTGATCCCGTTCGTGATCATCCCGCCGAGGTATATCACTATCTTCTTTCGGCCGTCACTGAAATCTCTTTTGACGTTGTAGCCGGACTCTTGACCGCCGAAGACGATATCGAGAACTCTTTTCCCAGCTCCCCCGTCATCGTGGGGAGTCAGTTCTTCCGATAGTTTCACATATCGTTCCAGCTCATCTGGGAACGCGGTGGCAAAACTGCTCCGGTCGCGCAACTTCATAACATTCTCGTTGAGTTCTTCCACTGACCGAGAGACCGGGCCAGGAAGCTCCGAGGTCTCGAGATACACGCCACGATCGCTCGCATAACTGTCCGAATCCGGAATGTGGAACGCAACTGGTCGTCCTGTAGCCAGATAGTCAACAAAGATGCTCGAATAGTCCGTGATCAAAAGGTCAGTGATGGCGAGCGCTTCATTTGCCGGCACATCGTTGTGGATCAGGAAATCGGAGAATTCAGGGTCCTCAACCAGCTGGTCGAAAATAACCTGGTGCGCCTTGAGGAGTATGACCCAATCGTGGAGTTCAGGGTTCGCACGCAGTGCTGCCAGAGTGGCCTTCAAGCGGCTCGCGTCAGCATTCGGTCGGTAGAAAGATTCTCCTCGCCACGTGGGGGCATAGAGCAGAACCTTCTTCCCTTCAGTTTCGACCCCTCGGTCCCTCAACGACTGCCTGGCGAGAGCCCCGGCATCCGGCCTGAACATGCAATCAGACCTCGGATACCCCTCTTCTACGATTGCACCTGTATACACATTATTCAGCTTGTATGCGTTCAGATACATTTGATTGGTCATAAAGGCGTTCTGCGACAGAAGATAGTCGGCCGACATAAAATTCCTGAGCACGTTCCTCGCCCCGTCAGCACCGCCTTCGATGTCGTAGCCCATCTTCTTCAACGGAGTGCCGTGCCACATATTCACATAGGTTTGATCTGGGCGCTTGACGAACTCGGCCGGGAAAGTTGCGTTGTTGACCAAGTACTGACTGCTCTCGAGCTTCTCGAAGTAGGACGTTGACTTGTATTTGACGAAGCTCACGCGCGAATGTCCTGCAAACTTAGTACGAAACTGTGATGACCATGCTTTGTCGGACAACACCCACGTGTGGCGAAAATTGCCGAAACGCGGATCCTCAAGCATCTGCCGAAACAGTGCCTCCGGATTGCACAGAGCCCCATTGCCTGAGAACGACTCCCAGATGACGGTGCCTCGCTTCAGCGGTCCGGTCAGAGCCTTTGAAAATGCCCTGGACCGCACGGCGCTCGATACTGATTGCTTGTTCTGGCGCAGCTGGCGGGACCACTGCACTCGTTCTTTGCGCAAATAGGCAGCCATCGCCGACGGGAAGACGTTCAGAAGAACACGCTTGGTCCGGGGTCCTATTTGCAATTTGCTCCACTCGCTAGAAAGTGACCACGATCATGGCCTTGGGGAATGAGTACCGAAGTTTCGACATTCAGAAGACGCCAACTAGTCTATCGCCAGAGCAAATGTACACTGGCCAGACACTCCATGGACAGCTCACGTTGACCGACTATTTACGTGTGCTCCTAAATCACGGGATGGATCCTCATATCCGTGCCCGAAGCGTTGACCAAGGGAATCACACGTGTCAGTACAAGAAAAAGCCGCACCAAAGAGTCTTTTGAAGCACCGCAAAATGGCGGGCCGCGAGTTCTGGAAAGACAAAATTCGGACCCCAGAGGAGCTGAAGACTCGTCAGGCAGAGTACGTCATATCGGTGCCGACTAATTCAAATGTGGTGTTCTACGAGAGCATGTCCGGCGCGAGAATGATGGACTCTCCGTACGCACTCTTCCTCCACCTCTACCGCGATCCTAAATTCCACATTCTCCATCACGTGTGGTCGGTGAGATCAGAAGATCTGATACCGGAAGAGTTCCGGGGCGATCCCCGCGTCACTTTCGTCACCCGGGGCACCGATGCCCACCTTTACTTCCTGGCCCTTGCCGGCTCCATCATCGGCAATTCAGTCCTGCCCGAACACTTCGTCCGCAAACCCGACCAGAAATATCTCAACACGTGGCATGGAATCGCTTACAAATCGCTGGGCCGTACAGATGCTTCGCCGTTGGGCGCTGCTGGGAGCGTCTACAACCTGCTACAAGCGACCCATGTTCTGACTCCCTGCCCTTATATGACCGAGGTGGAACTGGCTCGGTTCTCTCTTCGAGGAGTGTTCTCGGGCTCCATGGCCGAGATCGGCTATCCCCGCCAGGATCTGACTTTGAATATGTCAGAGTCAAGCGCGCTGAAGCTGCGCGAGACTTTGGGCTTGGATCCGACAAAAAAGACTGTTCTCTATGCACCAACCTGGCGCGGCAACAAAGGGTCGGCGCGATTCGATGGCGAACAGCTCCAAAGAGATATCGAAGCCTTGGCGAAACTCGACGCGAACGTCATTTTCCAGGCACATCACATCATGCTGCGCCATATCAAGAATGTCGACTACGGAAACATCGTTGTGCCGCCAGCCAATACAAGTGCGAATGAACTTCTCGCAGTGGTCGATCTGTTGATATCTGACTACTCGAGCATCTTCTTCGACTTCCTTGCAACAGGCAATCCCATCGTCCACTATCTCTACGACTACGATGACTATGCCGAAGACCGAGGACTCCTGCTCGACCAGCAGGATCTACCGGGCCCTATAGTCTCCACCGCAGACGACTTAGTGTCGATAGCAACGAATCTGATTTCAGCGCCGTATCAACCAACTCCTCAGTATCAGCAGGCTAGAGATAGGTTCTGTCCTCATGACGATGGGCAAGCCTGCCTTCGCACGATTCGCTGGTTCATGTATGGCGACGATTCAGGTATCAAGCAGGTTGAAGCACGCCCTCGGCAAACAATTATCTTCTGGGGTGGTCGACTCGACAAGACGAGAAAGACCGAAGCCTTCTTTGACACCTTGGACACTGCCACAAAATTCGGAGACAAGGACGTCACGCTCTTGGTAGCCCATTCTGTAAAGTCGAATGCTGTCGCGATGAACCGGATCAAGCAGCTGGATCCGTCTGTTTCGATCGTCGCGCGCAATGATTTTGAAATGATTATGACTGCGCAGGAGAGACAAGCTCGTCATGGAGCAGACATTTCCCCGGTACCCGAGGAGCGCATGGAGAAGAACTCCGTATGGAACCGTCTGAAGGACGCATTCGTACGAAAAGCTCCGGTGACCGCATCTGAAGACGAGCCTCTCGAGATGATGTACCAACGAGAGTATCGAAGAGTGCTGGGCGATGCGCAGTTCGATGAGTTGGTGGAGTTCGAAGGTCTGTCCGGTTTCTGGAGAAAGCTGGCTCAGCACGCTCTCAAATAGGAAAGTTTCTGAATTCGAGTCTGGTACCGTGCTGCTGTGATTCAGAACATTCTGTGGCTGACTCTTGAGACGAGCCCTGACGACATCCCTGCAATGATTGCTGAAAACGACGGTCTGCCTCGATATTTCCGTATAGACACATCTCTTGCAGCCAAGCCTGACCAGGACCTCATGAGGCTGGCGCTGAAGAACAGGCATGCGAAGGACCTATTGACTCGGCTCACCAATCTGGGCTTCTCCTTGTACTACAACACTACAGACGAGAGCAGGTTCATCCGGCATGACCGTATTGTGCACCACTGGCCTGCTGTCAAAGATGGAACATTCCAGGTCTCTGACGATGGGATCGTGCACCAGTTCGAGCGCCCAGAGTCAGGAACGATTTTGCGACTCGTCGTCATTTTCTCACCGATCAATTCAAAACCGCGCCTGATTCGCTACTTCCGCCCGTCCTTTGCCACATTGATGAAGTACGTTCCTCGCGATACTGCCATCCTCCGAATCGCTGACTTGGGAGGTGTCAAAGGAGCCTTCTATCTGGACACCAGCTTCATGCCTGACAACAGCTCAAGAATCCGACGACTCATTCAACGCACGGTCGATGAACATGGCGTCGATGCAGACAATGTTGTCCTCTTCGGCGCCTCTAAAGGTGGCACCGGAGCTCTGTACCACGGACTGACGGGAGGCTGGAAGTTCGTTTCGGTCGATCCGATCGTCACAGACAGCTGGTACGAGCAGTACGAAAACGACTACCACTTCACTGCTCACGGGATCTTCCCCCGACCGAAACAAGAAGTGTTCACTGAACTCGTAGGAAAAGTCGCATCTGAGCGGCCCGGCCAATCGCTCAACTCGGTATTAGTGACATCATCGAGATCACCACAGTACGCATACACATCTGAAATCATTCGTCCACTTCGCGATAGCCTGAGCGTGCTCGACAGCGGGAATCCGAATATTCTGAAGCACCCCGATGTTGCGCCCAAGACCATCTATGCGCAGGTGATGGCCATCAATACACTGTTGCTCGGGTTCAGCCTCCCCCTTGGAGAAGTGGCAGTCCCCTGAAGATTGTGACTGCCTGATACTGCGTGCCAGGTCATGCAATCTTAGACGAGTGAGTGATAACCATGTGTTCTGCACAATCGACTCTAGTTCTGCCCTCGGCTACGTTGGAGTCTTAGTCGAGCGAAAGAATCACTATGGCACGAGCACGCAGACACAAGTCCGAACCGATTGCCAAGCGCAAACGCGGCTCCGGCGCGACGGTTGAATCGCCGAGACCGATACTCCTCAGCCGCCAGATTGTGGGCAGTGAACCGCAGGAGATATCGGCCTCCTCAGACTTCGCCGAAGCACTCTCAAAACGAGCTTCGACAGACGACTCCCCTACCTCGGCAGCGTTCACTCAGGTCGTCATCCCTCGGTCCACGCCTGAACTGCTCGCGGAGATCGCTTCGGTGTGGGATCTGCACCCCGTCCTTGTCGACGACCTGTTCCACGCCAATCAGCGCCCCAAGGTCGACCGGTACGACGATGTCCTGTTCGTCGTCCTCAAATCAGCGGTCTACATCGACTCAGCGGAGGAGGTCGAGTTCAAGGAATTCCACCTCCTGATGAAAGACAACGCCCTCGTGATCATCTGCCAGGATGATCGGTTCATCGACGGGACACCGATCCCGGACCGTGCTGAGGACATGAACTCCTACTTCACAAGCGAGGAACGACAGTGGATCTCTGACAGGGATCTGCTCTCGCTCGGCCCTGAAGCCCTCGTCTATAGATTGCTCGACACAGCCGTCGATACCTACTTCCCCGTGCTGGACGGCCTTCAGGATGACAAGGACGGCATCGAACGACAGGTCTTCAGCGGAGACACCGCGGCAGCCGAACGGATCTACCTGCTCAGCCAAGAGGTCATCGACGTCCTCCACACGACCACTCATCTCAATCGACTCACTCAACGTCTGGGCAACGGCGCCACAAAGTACGCGATCCCGACCGAATTGCAGGCCTATCTCGACGACGTCACCGACCACCTCACCCGTGTCCTTGCCGAAGCTGCTGAACTCCGCGAAGCCCTGTCGCAGATCCTCAACGTCAACTCCACCCTGGTGGCCCAACGCCAGAACGAAGATATGAAGAAGATCTCCGGGTGGGCGGCGATCCTGTTCGCTCCGACCTTGATCGGGGCAATCTACGGGATGAACTTCGATGACATGCCCGAACTCCATTGGGCCTTCGGCTACCCGATGGCCATCGGGCTGATGGTCGGCCTGGGCGTGGTCCTCTACACCGTGTTCAAGGTGAAGAAGTGGATGTGAGAACATCGTCCGGACCATCACGATGATCATTCGAGCTTCGTCGCCGACAGAGACCTGCGGGTCAGCCGATGGGGAGAGGCCTCAGTCGAGGTGAAGTTTGATCCTCCAATCAAACTAACCGGACAAAACGCCACTGAGGCGATGATAGGCATCCGCCCGCTCACAAATTATGGAGCCGGCACCTGAGGGGAAGGCCTGGACACGTGCACAGATCCGGATCACGAAGGCACGACAAGAAGAACAGAAGATGTGAATCGTTCCTCCGGTTGGCCAGGATCACGCCGAACGGCGCTAGAAGATGCGGTGATGCGTGGAGCGTGAGAATTCGAAGTCATCAGCGCCACCTCCCCCGCCGCGAACTCTGGCAGCTTTAGTGCGTTCGACGATGAGATCACGTTCAACTTCAGTCACGGCCGCGGTGATTAATAGTGAGAACCAGAAAGGGATGGCCCGCTTCTCTTCCACTCCTCGACAGCTGCTCGGGCCCGAAGCGAGCCTACAATTAGTTAGTCAAGCGGTGCCGTGAGTTCGATGTTGATGTCATCCGGGTCCTGAAACGACAAAATGGCGATGCCCGTGTCAGCTAAGTCGATAATCTGCCCATGCTGGACACCAGCTTGAGTTAAGTTCGCTGCCGCTCGGTCGAGATCTGCACGCGAAGCAACGCCAAAGCTGACATGGTCAAGTCCGGTACGTTCGGAATCGAAGGTTTCCTGACCGACTGGACGAAGGCCGAACAGCGTGCCCTGCGGCGTCTGGTACACGGTGCCTCCGTAAAACTTATCCGGTGAATTCTCGACTCCGGGCTCACCTGCCTTGTCCGAGGCGTCGATAGCAACCGGCCATCCGAAGATCCGGTCGTAGAACGCTTTGGACCGCGCGATGTCGGTGACGGTCAGCCGGACGTGGGCGAAGCCTGAGCTCTCAATTAGTGCCATGGTGACAAGGCTACGCCCGCGGCAACCCTGGTCGAAAGTAGACACGAGGTGAGCAATAGGCACTAGAAAGAAGGGGTAAGCGGTACCAACGCCTCATCAAGGGCCCGGGCAAGCATCACCTGTCGTTTCCGGTGGTGTGGATGCTGGCTGCCAGTACACACACGGTTGGCGCCGTTGACGAAAATAGTTGAATTGCTGAGTCGATCTACAGCCTTCTTCGATCGGGTAGGGCCGTTGCATGGAACACTCCGTGCGGATCGAAACGCTCCTTGATGTCGAGCAGTCGCGACGTGTTCGGCCCATAGGCCACGGCAGTCTGCTCTTCTTCGTCCGGGCCCAGGAGGTTCGGGTAGCCGCCCGGCAGAGCGTGTGATGCCAGTATTGATACAGCAGTCTTGGTCCAGTCGGAGACTGTTTCTCCAGCTTCAATCAATTCGATCATCAGATGATCCTCACGCCGGCCAAACGCTGTATCCTCGACGCGTCGATCACTGGCCCGACCGTGGAAGTGATGAACATTCAGGAACGACCCGGACGACTCTCGGGCTCCATATGATTCGAGCAGTGCCGGGGCAACGGTCGGGGTCAGCGCCTCAATGTTTCGCGTGCCGATGGCATAGTGGGCACCGTCGGGCAGCACGCCGTCGAGCTGGCGCAGCTTGGCCAACGGGGTCATCACGGAGATGTCCACAGTCAGAGGTGTCGCGAGCCCGCTGAATTCCTCGATGAATGCGTAACCGTCGGCGAGGGGTCCCGACCATGTTGCTGACACCGAAATGACCGGGGTCCCATCATCGGAGGGCACGATTGAGAGGACGGCGGTAAGCTCGTCGGGCGCTTGGCTGACCAGATCGCCGTACCCGGCCAGAACCTGTTTCGCGTGCTCGGACGCAAACAAAAAGGATCCCACCAACACTTCTGTCAGCGAGTGCAGTGCTACCTCGATGGAGGTGACGACTCCGAAGTTTCCGCCACCACCCCGAAGCGCCCACAGCAGATCAGGATTGCTGTCCTGATCGGCTCGCACCAATCGGCCGTCGGCCAGCACCACCTCGGCGCTCAACAGGTTGTCGGTGGCCAGTCCGAGACTTCCGCAGAACGGCCCGTATCCACCTGCCAGGGTGAGGCCGGTCATGCCGACAGACCCGACGGTTCCAGTGGCGGCGGCGAATCCGAACCTGTCAGCGGCTACCGCTACATTTTCTGATGTAGCCCCTCCTGCCACGGTGGCGACGCCCTCGTGAACTGAGACCTCCTGCATGGTCGATAGGTCGATGACCAGACCGTCTGGACGTATCGCGCGGCCAGCCCAGTCGTGGCCTCCTCCTCGGACTGACAGCGGCAGCGTGAACTCGCGTGCCGTTCTCACGGCGTGCTGCACTTCGGCGGATGTTTCACATTGCACCACCAGGGCCGGGCGGTGGTCGACCGCTCCGTTCCAGATCGCTGCCGCTGCAGTGATCTGGTCCTCTTCCGTCACAACGCGCATCGGGTCGATCTGGTTCGACAGTGCCTCCCGCAGTGCCGAGATCGTTGTACTGTCTGGAGTCGTCATCGTCTCTTGAGCTGTCATCGCCTGCATCTTCCGTTCGCAGTTCGGCGCCTTGAGTCAGGTGCACCTGTTTGGACTGGTTATCGTTGTTAGTCAACCGAGCGGAGAAGAATCTCATTGACGGCAACATGTGGTGGTTGAGTGACTGCGAAGACCGTCGCTGCCGCGACGTCGTCGGGCCCGAGCGGTCGCAACGCCGAAGAAAACTCCGAGTCCGCATCACGGGTAGGTGCATGAGTGATGTGGGTGGCGAGGTCAGTTGTGGTCGCGCCCGGCTCGATCACGACGACTCGAACTCCACGAGTGGTCACCTCCTGACGAAGCGATTCGGAGAATGCGTTGACTGCCGCCTTGCTGGCGTTGTAGACGCCAGTCAGTGGTCCAGCGGTGCGGCCATCGACTGAGGACAGCTGAACGGTTGTCCCCTTGGCACGCAGAAGGTGCGGCAATGCGGCATGGCTCGTGTACATGAGCCCGAGAACGTCGGTATCGATCATTCGACGCCAATCCTCTGTGTTGGCATCTTCGATGGGGCCGAGCAGCATCAATCCGGCGTTGCTGACCAGGATGTCGAGCGTACTGAGCTGATCCACGCAGGTCTCAACGGCATCTCGGCAGGATGACTCGTCTGTGACGTCGAGGTCTATGGCCACTGCTGTTCCACCAGAGGCTTCGATGTCGTCGACGAGGTGGTCGAACAGTGGGCGACGACGCGCCGCGACTGCGACCACGGCACCCTGTTCGGCGAGACTTCGCGATATGGCCGCCCCAATCCCCGAGGAGGCCCCGGTGACCAGTGCCACCTTGCCCCGCAGCGTGCCGTCCGGTGACAGTTGGTCCTGCAGTGGCTGTGGTCGTTCACTGATGTTCAGGTTCATATGCTCTTCCTTCTGTCCGAGCGGGAGGCACGTTCATTTCACCGACTGGCGTCCGGTCAGGTGGGTGGGAGGTTATCGATTGCGTAGTGAGGGCCGATCTCAAGGGCCGTGGACAGGCTCCGCTGCGCCTCCTCGGCGCTCAGATCGTTGAGGGCGGTGCGGGTGGGCAGCGGTTGCCCCCATTGGCTGAAGTATTCGTCGAGTCCGGGTGGAGAGACGAGACACAGCATTCGAGCGTCGGCACCTGTGGAGTTGTGGAAGAAGTGCGGTGCACGCGCGGGGATATTGACGACTTCGCCCGCGTCGACGATGGTCGTTTCACCGCGAAAGGTGACGTCGATCTGTCCTTCGAGAACGTAGAACATCTCCTCGAAGTCGTGTCGGTGCGGCGGCGGGCCTCCGCCTGCTGGAACGAACATGTCGATGAGCGCATAGCGGCCTGCTGTGTCTTCGCCGTTCAGGACCATCGTGTAGTTGTCGCCGACCACCCCGTAGTGTTCCAGGCTCTCGTCCGTGTTGGGGCGCCGGACAGAGATGTCGCGGGTCGGGTCGTCGGTGGCGACGGGAGTGGGAGCCGGACCGCTCTCAGCTTGATTATCGGCCTCTCGGGAGATCAATCGGATGCTTGACGAGAGATTCCGATTGCTATGTTCCTCAGCGTGGACGGCAATGGTGCGGATCTCGTTGTCGATCGAAGCTTCGATCACAATATCGGGGTGTACGCGAAGGTTCACGACCCAGGTGGGGTCACATTGCGCTCCTTCGCCTGGCACCACGACGAACCAGTCGCCGCCGTCTCGCAGTGAGAGCACCGGAGTGATCCGTTCGGCGCGGTTGTCTGCGTCGCGAGTGTGCAGCAGCACCGGACCGAAGCCGGCGGAATCGACTCGTCCGTCGTTGGCTCGAAATGCTTTGATGATGCTGTCGTTGAGATCAATCATTTGAGTTCGCCCTTCCTGTGCGATGTGCATTCTGATTGGTGGTACTGGGAGTCGTCCGGCAGCGGCGTCAGTTCATGAACATTCCGCCGTCGACGTTGAGGGTCTGACCTGTGATGAAGTCGGAGTCTGGGGAGGCGAGGCTTCGGGTGAGCCCGACGAGTCCGGCTTTGGCCGCGACGTAGTGCGCTTGACCCGCTACGCCGGAGAAGATCGATGCGGAACTGATGTTGATGATGCGTCCCCAGCCGCGGTCCTTCATCAGGGGCAGGAGTGCGTGAGAGATCAGAAAGTTTCCTGTCAGGTTGATATCGATCACGGTCCGCCACTGCGCCGATGTCATGTCGACGAATGGGGTGAACGGAAAAGACCCTGCAGTGCCTCGGGCGAGACGTCGGTGGCGATGACAGTGTCCTTGTTGGTCAGAAATCGCGTGACGAGTTCCTTGCCGATGCCGGTGCCGGTGATCAGGACGACTCGTCCGCTGCTGTTGTTGTCATTCATGTGGATGTTCTCCTTGCGGTCTTATCGCTGGATCAGAGTTGTTCCAGTGCAGGTGGTGCTGGAGCCAGACCAGCCAAGAAGACTCGCTCCTGGCGGAGCAGATTCGCCTCCAGCCAGTCGTCATCCTGTGAGAGCGGCTGCGCGAGCATGGCACCGAAGAACACGACGTCGGCCGCCGTGATATCGGACCTGATGGTGAGATCGTCTCGACCTCGGTCAAGAATTCGGCCAATGCCTGTATCGATCTCTGCTCGAAGACGCCGTGATTCTTCGCTCAACTCATCGGGACCACCATGCAGAGGGAGGACGAGCTGATCGCGATGAGCAATGGTGCCGGACAGGAATACCTCGAGGGCGCCGATCGCCGGGCGTTCGCTGGCTGCGGCTTCTTCCACCACGTCAAGAACGAGACCGAAGGACCTCTCGGTGAGTGCCTCCAAGAGTGCTTCACGAGTTGGGTAGTTGCGGTACAGTGTGGCGATGCCGACTCCCGCGTCCCGGGCGATAGAGGCCATCGGCACCTGCCGTCCCTCCCGCAGCATCGCGGTCACCGCGGCCGCGAGAAGACGCTCTTGGTTCGCTAAGGCGTCACGGCGAGTCTGGGATTTATGCTGTGACGGGCCTTTCGGCTCGGCGTTCTCACTCATCGGCTCTGCTCCTTGATCCAGCTGGGCAGATCGAGCACTTCGGGCACGAGGGTGCGAGTCAGGCTCATGTCGGCACGATATGCCGGGAGCTGAGCGAACCAGGTGAACATCTTCTTCTGGTCCTCATCGGGCAAAATATCCACCGACATCGGCTCATACCTGGCTGGGATTCCCATCGCATGGGCAAATGCCGCGGCAATTTCCTCTCCGGTCAATTCGTCGCCGGCGATCTCTATTGCTCCGCCGGGAATGCCTGCAGGTTCCAACAGGGCAGCCGCGGCTACCCGTCCGATGTCGCGAGTGGAAACCATCTGCAGCGGCACTCCCTCCGGCAATGGCAGACGGACCACGAGAGTGTCGCCGTCCATTGTGGGTTGTGAGAAGGACGCAAAGTTGTCCATGAAGAATGCGGGTCTGATAAACGTTGTGCGCAGGTCCAATTCCTCGAGGTGTTCTTCGACGCGCCGCTTACTCTCGAAGTGGGGGATGCCGGTTGCTCGTTCGGCTCCGCCGACCGAGCTGTAGACCAACCTGCCGACGCCGGCTCGGTAAGCGGCGTTGCCGATGGCCAGACCGTGCTCAGTTTCGCCGCGTGTTCCTCCGGGCCCGGCGAATGTCGTCATGGCAAAGACTGCTGCGGCTCCGCGAAGGGCCTCTTCAAGTGAGCTGGCGTCGTTGAGGTCGGCGGTGACGAGTTCGGCGCCGGCCTGGCCCAAGTACTGTGCGCGCGGTGCGCTCGGGTCACGGACGAGCGCTCGAACCGGCACTCCCCGGCTCAGAAGTGCCGAGACAACGGCTCCGCCCTGCTGTCCTGTACCGCCGATCACGGCAATCGTGTCGCCCTTCGTTGTCAGGCTGTTGTTGGTGTTCATGTCCTATCTCCTCTGCTGTCGCGATCTCGTGCTCTCGCGGGAATCTGCGAGCCTGTACATCCATCAACTTCCAATACGGATGAATTATTCCACTTATTTTAAAAATCTTTCGCGCATGTCAAAGCTGAGCGCGATTAGACTGGGTAAATGGAACTTTCGTTCCGATTGAAGCACCCCGCGAGAATGACCACCAGCAGGCAGGCAGGCAGATCGCCGAGCACTCCCGCTGCGGATTTGAGGAAAGGCCACCGACGCATGAGCAGAGAATCCGAATTCACCTTGAAGCCCTTCGCTGAAGGCGATGCTGCAGAAGTGGCCGTGCTCCAGAAGTGCTGTTGGGTCCCGGAAGCAATGCTGAATGACACCCTGAATATCCCTGCGCTTCACGAGACCGTCGACGATGTATTGCGGTGGCCCGAGTCCTGGGAAACGCTGTGCCTGCGGCGTGGAGATCGACTTGTCGGTGCCGTGAGGGGGCAGTCCACCGGCGGTGGCTCCTGGGAGATCGGTCGCCTGATGGTGGCACCTGACTTGGCTCGTCAGGGTCTTGGTCAGTGGCTGCTCCAAGCCGGAGAGAGCCTGGCGCCCAAGGACACGACCAGATTCGTTCTGTTTACCGGGGTGAGAAGTGAACGAAATATTCGCATCTACCAGCAAGCCGGCTATGAGATCTGCGAACCGCCCTCCGACATCAGCGAGCATGTGGCTGGAACCGTCTTCCTTGCGCGACCCACGACTGCAGGAATTTCGACCGCAGTCTGAAAGCCCACCGCCGCGATCATCGCGGCCGACGGCACGGCTCTGGCCATTACAACAGGGGCCGCAATCGCCAGTGTCAGAACGAAGGACTACTTCACCAAGCACGTCCCGCGCAGCCGAAGACCTCGGCTACACCGGGTGGCCATCGCCTGCCCAACCACGTTCCTGAAGGCAAGCACTCGTCACGATGGACAAGGCAATCTGCTAGCTGCCCTCAGCGATGAGGACCTGTCCCTCGTCGAGGAGCTGCTGCCGGAGAACCAGACCGTTCGAGTCAACAGTTCGCACGACATCCACTTCGCGCAGACGAAGATCTACACCAACGCGCTAAACGAGTTCGCTGCCCGCGTCTGAACAGATCGATGGCGCGCGGGCGCTACTACCAAGAAGGTCTCAGTCGACCGTCACCTTCTTCGATTCGACATTGACTGTGACTTCGGTTTCGGTTCCCTTGTCATCGAAGTCGAACTGGTATTCGCGCTGCCCATCGTCATATTCGAGCTTCCAGCCGGAGACACGGCCTTCGCCCTCTTTCTTGGCCAGGTCGAACGCTTCGTCATACGTCATCGGAGATTCGAGGTCGATGGCCTTTTCCTTGTCATCGCTGTCTTCCGATTCGTCGCGAACGACCTTGCCCGTGTCTGCATCAATGACTACCTTATGGTCGGTCTTGCCGTCCATGATCTTGACATCGTATTCCCATTTACCGTCGTCACTGTCGTAATCGAGTTCGATTGCGTGCAGAACCCCGTCTTTGGCTTTGGCCTTATCCTGTGCCGTCTTGACAGCTTCCTTGGCCGAAGTGGATGGAGATTCCTTGCTCAGATCTGCATCTTCGGAAAGCTTGGAATCTGAGGTCTTCGCCTCGTCTGTGGAACCTTCATCGCTGGGTTCCGACGCATCCGCTGCCTGAGTCTCGGCAGGGGCCTGCGACTCTTGAGCTTCGTCATCTGAAGTGCCCGAGCACCCCGCGAGCGCCAGCCCTATTCCGAGCACACCTGCAACTGCAACCTGGGACATTCGATTCGTCTTCATACGGTCACGCTAACACTCGTCTGGTGGACTGAAAACCCCGCCGGAGGGCACTGAATACGCCACCGGTCGGAGGTCCATCAGACCTGCTGTCATCATTCTTCTGTTCTCATCCTGCTGTTCATTTCTCGTCCTCCGGGAGCTTGCCTGGCACCCATAGCGTCACAAGCGTGATTACGACTGAGCAGAACAAGGTCCGCCCTCGTCCTTCTACGATCCTCGCCGCCGCGGTGCTCACCCTGACGGCGACTCTCGGCCCCGGCGTCGTCGCCGCCTCCGCACACAGTCTCGGCTCATCCTCCGAGAACGGCTATGCGGCACCCCATCAGGTCTCCGAACTCGAATTCCCCACCACGATCTCCCACCGGGGCGGCTCCGACGTCTACCCGGAGGAGTCCATGGAAGGATTCACCGCCTCGGCGACGGACGGGTTCCTGCCCGAGATGGACATCCAGTTCCTCGAAGACGGCACCCCTGTCCTCATCCACGACGACACGGCCGACCGCACACTCAACGGAGCCAGCGGCCCCATCCGCAACCTCAGCCGCGAAGAATGGGACGCTGCGACCATCAAGCACCCACAAGGTGGCGAACCGGCACAGACGGTGACTCTCGATGAGGCACTCGACGAGCTCGGCGGGGAGGTCGTCATGGTTCCCGAGATCAAGCCCGGGGCCACTTCGGCGGAGGTCGATCAGGTTCTCGACGTCTTCGACGAACGCGGACTGGCCGACTCACTCATCGTCCAGTCCTTCGACTTCGAGGCGGCGAAGACCATCGCCGAACGCGGCTACACTTCCCTCTACCTCTCGGGAGCAACCCTGCCGCAGGAATCCTTCGATGAGATCGCCGCTGCTGGCATCGAATGGGTCGGCCCCAGCAAGAATCTGCCCACCAGGGACCTGCGCAAACTCGACAAGGCAGGCTTCCACGTCGCTCCCTATACTCTCGGGACGGCGAAGGACGGGCACCGTCTGCCCGGCTGGATCGACGGCTACTTCACGGACGATGCCTGGACGAACTAGCGGGCAATGCCGCCAGCCTCAGAGACGAAATGTGACTCCTGCCTGATGCCCAGCGGTGACGAGCCGATAGAATCGGCTCGTCACCTTTCTCTCGAGAAGTTGCAGTGACGTCCGACGCAGCGATGCCGCACACGCGACCATGACGGGCCTCAACAAGGAAGTGGATTCCTCGTCATGCCGCACCGGCATCCTCCTCACTGACGTGGCGTTGATGGAGTGTTCACCGACGAACACCGCCGTTGCGCACGAGAGGACAGCCTGCATCGCCTGCGGTAAACTCCCACCACAATTAAGGAGCACAATCTATGAACGCCCCTATCAAAGTCGCCGTCACCGGTGCGGCCGGTCAGATCGGCTACAGTCTCCTCTTCCGCATCGCCAGCGGCGCACTCTTCGGCCCCCACACTCCAGTTCAGCTGCGCTTGCTGGAGATCACACCCGCACTGACCGCACTCGAAGGCGTAGTCATGGAACTCGAGGACTGTGCCTTCCCCACCCTCGACTCGGTTGAAATCGGCGATTCGGCCGAGCACATCTTCGACGGCGTCAACCTCGCCCTGCTCGTGGGCGCTCGGCCCCGGTCTCAGGGCATGGAGCGCAGTGACCTCCTCGAAGCCAATGGTGCGATCTTCACCGCCCAGGGCAAGGCACTCAATGCAGTCGCCGCCGACGATGTCCGCATCGGCGTCACCGGGAATCCGGCCAACACCAATGCGCTGATCGCAATGCGCAATGCGCCCGACATCCCCGCCGAACGTTTCAGCGCGCTGACCCGCTTGGACCACAACCGCGCCCTGGCGCAACTGGCCAAAAAGGCCGCGGTAACGGTGGCCGACATATCCAAGATGACGATCTGGGGCAACCACTCAGCCACACAGTATCCCGACATCTACCACGCGGAAATCGGCGGAGTGAATGCAGCCGAGGTCATCGGCGACCAATCCTGGATCGAAAACGATCTCATCCCCACGGTTTCCGGGCGCGGTGCCGCAATCATCGAGGCGCGCGGGTCGTCCTCAGCGGCCTCTGCTGCCGCGGCGACGATCGACGCCGCCCGCGATTGGCTGCACGGCACACCCGAGGGCGACTGGGCCTCGATGGCTGTGGTCTCCGATGGCTCCTATGGGGTGCCTGAGGGACTGATCTCCTCCTATCCCGTGACAACTTCGGACGGGAACTGGGAGATCGTGCAGGGGCTGGAGATCAACGACTTCAGCCGCAGGATGATCGACGCCACCGTGGCTGAGCTGGCCGAGGAGCGTGAGTCCGTGACCGGTCTCGGACTGATCTGAGGTCGCGGGGTTGAGCGGATCTGCTGATATTCTCAAGATCTTATTGCCCCGTTGAGCGAAGGTTCCCGTGAGCGCTGAGAATGACGTGCCGACTATGGCTGATCCGAGTGTGGAGTACATGGGTGCCCTCATTCGCCGCCTGCGGGAATCGGCCGGGATGACTCTGGCTGACCTCGGCCGCGTGGCCGGGGTCAGTCAGGGACTGCTGAGCCAGATCGAACGTGGCCTGGGCAATCCCGCGTATCTCACGCTGCTCAAGATTGCCAAGGCCCTTGATGTACCCGTCGGACGTTTCTTCGACACTGATGAGGAGCCTACCGACAACCGTGTGGTCCGCGCCGATGGCCGCAGGCAGCTGCAGGTCACCGATCGTGGGCTCGTCTACGAACTGCTGACGCCGACCATGAACGGTCAGCTGTTGGTGCTCAAGGTGCGTGTCCCGGCGGGTTACTCCAACGAGTCGGTGCCCTTCGGCCATCATCGTGCCGAGGAATGCCTATTCGTCCTCGAAGGGGCCTGCTATTTCCAGATCGGCGAGGACGGCTACACCCTCGAGGCGGGTGACAGCATCACCTACCAGGGCGACCAGCCGCACTGGTTCCGTGTCATCGGAGACGCCGAGGCGGTCATCATCGCCACGATGACTCCCCCAGTGTTCTGAGGCCCGGTATTCGGAAGGCTCAGGCCTCGGTCAGACTTCAGGCGTTCTTCTTCGTCTGCTTATTGCTTTCACGCTCGAGGGCCTCGACGAGTTCGTTCTTGTTCATCGTCGAACGTCCCGGGATCTTCAGCGAAGTTGCCAGCTGGTACAGGTGATCCTTCGTAGCATTGGCGTCCACCCCGCCAGCGGTCGGGCGATCGGTGTTCTTCCCGCCCTTGGCCTGTGAGTCGGATGGCCCCGGCGAGGATTTCGGTTCCCACTTGTCACCGACCTTCTCGTGGGTGTGCTTCAACGCATCGTAGGCCACCTGGTGAGCACGCTCTTCGTCGTCGTATTCCTCCATTGCGGAGTCATAGGTCTTCGCGAAAGTGCGCTGGGCCTTGGCATCCGAATGTCGCAAGGTCGCTGGAAGCTCTGACTTCTTCGGCACTCCTGAGCTGCTCATCTTCGGCATGGTGACCACTTCTCCTCACGTACGCGGGTGTCACGGTTATTCCGACCGTAACGCAGATCACCTTCACATGTCAGGAGCCGTGCCGCACAGCCTCGGCGTCGATATCGCCTCGCCCCTCTATCGCGGGTGTGCTGGGAAGATGGCCAGTACTGCGCCGATTTCGACGAACATCCACTTCGTCCGCGGAGGTCTCCTATCGGGTGCGTGCGGCGGAGATGCCGTGGCCGAGTTGGATTCCGGTGGCGTGGCGCCGGGCCGACAACGGTGTTGGCCGAGAACGTTCTGTCACGGCGTGGGCTGGCCCCCATTGACGTTGAAGGTCTCACCCAGGACGTAACTCGACTCCGCCGAGGTGAGGAACACATAAGCTGGCGCGAGTTCCGTCGGCTGGCCGGCTCGGCCCAAGGGAGTGTTCTTCCCGAAATGGGGCAGTGCTTCCTTCGGCTGGCCGTCAGAGACCTGGAGTGGTGTCCAGATCGGGCCGGGTGCGACCGCGTTGACCCGGATGCCGCGTGGAGCCAGCTGAGTGGCCAGTCCTTTGGTGAAGTTGTTGATCGCAGCCTTAGTCGACGCGTAGTCCAGCAGGTGGGTCGACGGTGAATACGCTTGAACGGACGTTGAGTTCACAATCGTTGCGCCGGCGGGCAGATAACCCACTGCTGTCTTCGTCACGCGGAACATGGCCCGAATGTTGGTCTCGAAGGTAGTGCCCCACTGCTCATCGGAGAGATCTTCGATCTCTTCGACTGCAATCTGTCGCCCCGCGTTATTCACCAGGGCATCGAGTCCGCCCAGCCCGTCTGCCGCATCGTGGACGACCTGCTGGCAGTAGTCCGGGTCGGCGAGGTCACCAGGCAGCGGCACCGCTGTGCCGCCGGCCTCGCGGATGATGTCACAGACATGGCGTGCGTCGTCCTCCTCAGCAGGAAGGTACGACAGGGCGACATCTGCTCCTTCGCGAGCGAACGCGATAGCAACTGCCGAGCCGATGCCGGAATCGGCACCGGTGATCAGCGCCTTGCGCCCCTTGAGCCGACCGGTGCCGCGATAGCTCTGTTCGCCACGGTCAGTGCCTGGAATCAGTTCGACGTCGAGGCCAGGCTCAGGCTGGTCCTGTTTGGGCGGAGAGATGTCCGGAAATCGTTTCACCGGATCCTGGAAAGTCAGTTGGTCGCTCATGAGCTGTGGCCCCTTTCAACTGGTGGTCGATTCGCTTCGGCTGGCCAGGGTCTGTTGAGAGATAAACCGCCTGTTGAGAGATGAGCTGGTCAGTAATGCGCTGGCGGATCGCTTGCGGGAAAAGACTCGTCTTCCCACTCATCAACCAACTCATCATCATGTTCTTTGGTGGAGTGATCTGTTCCGGGCGTTTCAGCAACATCGTACGGCGCTTCATCGGGAACAGTGTTGAGGGCCTTCTCCATGCTCTCGGTTTCTCGATCATTCGTCATTGTCGCCTCTTCTCACTGATGCCGCATCCGCGATCATCAGACTCATTGCGATCTTGGTCAGCACGGTGCTCTCTGAAGCTTCCGTACTGTTCCGGTGCCGTCACGTTAACAGTCTCCTAGGAGTCTCGTAACCCCCGTTGTGACCGCGGTGGCCTGCGGGGAGAACATGCTCGACCCCTCCTGGTTCACGCGGTGACCTCCTCCGGGTCGATGTCGCCCCGGAGTCCGCGCCATACGGGATGACGCAGACGACCAGCCTCGGTGATACCTCCGTATCGGACCTCACCGACGAGGCTGGGCCGCACCCAGTTCGCGTCACGTGACTCGGCGGCAGGAACATCCAGAGAAGGTGTCTTCCGGCTCAGGCGATCGAGCTGTGCCCGCAGAGCCTGCAGCTGGTGGTCGTCGAAGCCGGTGCCCACTCGACCCAGATAGACCAGACCGTCCTTTTCGTGGGCTGCCAGCAGCAGCGAAGAGAAGGTCTCGGAACGCTCCCCTTTGCCGGTGCGCCACCCGACGATGATCACGTCGCGAGTGGAGGAGTGTTTGAGTTTGGCCCAGGTGTGGGTTCGTCTGCCCGGCAGATAGGTACTGTCGGTCTGCTTCGCCATGACTCCTTCGAGGTGGAGTTCACGACTGGCCTCCATCGCCTTGTCGACGGTTCCTTCGAAGGCCGCCGGCACATGGATGTGCTCACCCTCGGTGACTATGTCGAAGAGACGTTCGCGTCGTTCGAGATACGGGGTCTTCAGCAAGGAAGCACCAGCATCGTTTAACACATCGAAGACCATGAGATAAACCGGTGTGCGCTCACGTTCACGTTCGATGTCATTCTCACGCGTCAGCCCCATCCTGCGTTGCAGCCGCCCGAAGTCGGGGCGATTGCCCGGGCCCAGCGCAACGATCTCTGCGTCAAGGATGCAATCAGCGTCTACGCAGTCGGCGAGCTCGATGAGTTCGGGGTAGGCCTTCGTCATATCGTGACCATTGCGGCTGGTCAGCGCGATCGACCCGGACGAATCATCGGTGCCGGCGCGCACGGCGGCGAGCGCACGGATGCCGTCCCACTTCATTTCGAATGCCCAGTCCTCGGCCTGTCGGCGAACGGAGTGAAGGCTTCCGATACTGGCTAGCATCGGTGCCATGTCAGCGGGCTGCGCATCAGTGGAACCGGTGCGCTCGGGGCCCGTGGGTCCGTTTCGCTTGGAATCGGTGTGCTCAGTCGAAGGTTTGCCCCGCCTCGGCGAGTTCTTAGATGAGTTCGTGGATGAGTCTTTGGTCAGGTGGATCATCCAGTTCTTCTCGGGTTCCTTGTTCGGCCCGTGCTCGCCGGTGTTGAACAGTGCGAATCGTCGTTCTCCCCCTAGCCCGCCGTCTTCGGCCCCGTGGAGGACAGCGATGATCTCGCGACCCTCCTTCCACTTCTCGAGTTCGTAGGTCCCGGAGTCCCAGATCGTGACCTCGCCCGCACCGTACTGTCCCTTCTCGATCGTGCCTTCGAAGCTTCCGTATTCGAGCGGGTGGTCCTCGGTCTGGATGGCCAGATGGTTGTGCTTCGGATCGGTGGGCGGTCCTTTCGGCAGTGCCCACGAGACCAGCACGCCGTCGTGTTCGAGTCGGAAGTCCCAGTGCAGGGTGCTGGCGTGATGTTCCTGGATGACGAAGGAGAGCTCGTCCTCGCTGGTTCCGTGGCTGTCGGGCACCGGTTCGCTGGTGTGCTTCGGGTCACGCTTGGACCGGTAGATGTCCAGGCGGTCGCGCGGGGCCTTCGATGAACTCGACGTTCCTTTCGTCGAAGCGGGTGCGGCTCCCGCCGAGGTGGGGGCCGGATTTGCTGAATCGCCGGCAGTCTTCGCCAACGGTTCGAGCAGATCGCCGTGGTCGTCGATCCGCTCAAGGACCTCCTCGAAGCGCAGCTGCTCGACAGCGGGCGGGTCGTCGAGTTCGTCCCAGGTCCGCGGTGTCGCCACTGTGGGGGTGAACCGACCGCGCAGAGAATAGGGGGCCACTGTCGTCTTCGCCGCTGAATTCTGGGACCAGTCGATGAGCACCTTGTTCTCTCGCAGCGTCTTCTTCATGGCTGAGACGACGAGGTCTTTGTGATCGGATTCGAGGCTGCGCGCCAGCTCGTGGGCGACGTCGGAGATCTGTTGGCTTGAGGCTGATCCATCGAGCGGCGCATAGAGATGGATCCCCTTGGAGCCGCTGGTCACCGGGTAGGCGTCGAGACCCATCCCGGTCAGCAGCTCCCTGACCAGCTGTGCGACCTCGATACAGTCGGCCAGTTCGCGTCCTGGCCCAGGGCCGAGGTCGAAGACCATGCGGTCAGGATGCCGTGTCGTCGACTCGATGGTGCCGGGGTCAGATGCCCCCTTCGCGACCTGCCATTGCGGGATGTGGATTTCGAGTGAAGCCATCTGCGCTAGGTAGGTCAATGTCGCACGGTCCTGGACCAGCGGGTACCTTTTGGATCCGGTGGAATGACGGATGGAACGGGAAGTGATCCACGATGGTGCGGAGTCGGGGAGGTTCTTCTCAAAGAACTCGTCTCCTGGTTTCTGCGGTGTGCCGACACCGTCGACCCAACGTTTGCGGGTGGCAATGCGGTCATGGGCGTGCCGGATCAGGTGCTCGTGAATGCGAGCGTAGTAGTCGAGCACCTCGCTCTTGGTTGTGCCTGTCTCCGGATAGAAGACCTTGTCGAGATTGGTCAGCGTCAACCGATGCCCGTCGACGGTGACCTTCTGCTCCTGGCGTGGCATAGACACCTCCTGTGTTCTGTACGCTACCCGCTTGCACCGGCGGTAACGAGGGCCACGGAGGAACAGCCTCGGCGGTGGGGACCTACGGGGGTAGCCAAGGTGCTGAGACTGAGTTTCAATGGAGGGATGAGAGCCATTTGGACCGGACCGATTGCGTTTGGTCTCGTCAACGTTCCGGTGAAGCTGTATTCGGCCACCGAGAGCCACGACGTCAATATGCACCAGGTGCATGAGAAGGACGGCGGGCGCATCCGCAATCAGCACCGTTGTCAGGAGTGTGGGAAAGTCGTTGAGTTCGACGACATGGTCAAGGCCTACGACGACGGCGACAACCGCGTGATTCTCACGAAAGACGATTTCGAGGCCCTGCCCGCCGATGAGAATGACGATCTCGAGGTCCTCCAATTCGTGCCCAACGATCAGATCGATCCGATCATGTTGGAGAAATCGTACTTTCTGGAGCCGACGTCGAAGACTCCGAAGGCTTATCTGCTTCTGCGCCAGACCCTTGAGGACACCGACCGGACGGCCATTGTGAAGCTCACCCTGCGCACCCGCACCCGACTGGCGATCCTGCGAGTCAGTGGAAAGGTGCTCATGATCCAGACGCTGCGGTGGGCCGATGAGATCCGCGACGTCGACTTCAAGGGAGTGAACTCCCAGGCGAAGATCTCCAAAAAGGAATTGGAGATGTCAGCCAAACTCGTCGAATCGTATTCGGAAGACTTCACACCGGAGGAGTTCAACGACGACTACCAGGATGAACTGCGCAAGCTCATCGACGCGAAGATCGACAAGGGAGAGACCCTCGACCTGGAGAAGGCCTTCCCCGACGAGGAAGAGGATGAAGAGCCCGGTGGCGACGTGATCGACCTGATGGAGGCTCTGCAGAAGTCCGTGGACAGTTCACGTTCGAAGAAGAAAGGCTCAAATGGATCCGGAACGAAGAAGTCCGGATAACACGAAGCCACACGGGGGAACGCCCTGCGAAGCCTCTTTCTTCAGCTCGTTCAGCTCCCGCCACTGTCCCGCCAGGTCACTGCCCAGCCAGATCTCCCTGCGGTTCGTCGGCTTCGGCCAGTGCCGTGAGAAACCGGATAACGACCTCGCGCTCGTCGCTGCTCATGTTGGCTGCGGCGGCAAAGCGACGCGCATGTTGGCGGCCGACGGTCTCACGTGCCGCCTGCGCAGTCTGTGGTGTCACATCGATGCAGAGCGTCCGCTGATCCTTGGGATGCGGGGCACGAGTCAGGTGGCCTGCCGCGACGAGGCGGTCGATGAGCTTTGTCGTCGACGCACTGGAGATCCCCACTTCATGGGCAATGTCCCTGGGAGTGATGATCTGGCCCTGCTTCTGCGCTTGCATGAGCATCCGAATGGCGCGCATGTCACTCTCATTGAGGCGCATATACCGCCTGGATGCCTCCGCCAGCGCCCGATCGGCTTCCCGCCAGTGGCGCAGCGCCTCCATGACGGACATGCACTGCGTGATTTCGGGCTGCGTCAGCTGAGAACGATCGAAGAATTCGGGCTCGTTCGAAAAGTACTGCAATTCTGAATCCGGGTGGATTCTTCGCTCTACGCTCGACACGATGACAGCATACCGTTGCTACACTGGATTAAATCTCTCGCCTGGCTAACGAAAGTGGGTTTGAACAGTGGAAATGGTTGTTCTCGTCGACCGCACCGGAGATCCCATCGGTGTGCAGGACAAGGCCGAAGTCCATGGCCTGTCCACTCCACGACATCTGGCCTTCTCATGCCATGTCGTCGACGCGGATGGACGTCTGCTCGTCACGCGGCGCGCGCTCGGAAAGAGAACGTGGCCAGGAGTCTGGACGAATTCCTTCTGCGGCCACCCCGCACCCGGTGAGACGTTTGAGGATGCGATTCGCCGTCGTTCCGCCTTCGAGCTCGGCTTGGTCGTCGATCGCATCGGCTGCGCCATCCCCGATTTCGCCTACCACGCGCGTGATGCCTCTGGAATCGAAGAGAACGAACTCTGCCCCGTCTTCATCGCCCAGGCTGCATCGACACTGACACCGAACCCCGACGAGGTGGCCGAGACTCAGTGGACGACACCCGCAGAACTTGCAGCGGCGATCGGTGCGGCGCCCTGGGCATTCAGCCCGTGGCTGGTCGATCACTTTCCTGCGCTTGTGGACCCTATCGCCGTTCACATCGCCGAAGCGGGCGGCGATGACTGACTCCATCACTCCCATCGATGACATCGCCTACTCGTTCGACGACAGACTCACGCAGGTGCTTGCGGACGGAGGGCAACGTTCTCAGCGTTTCTCGGCACAGTACGGTCAGCTCTGGCAATCACTGACGCACATGGCAACGGGAGGAAAGATGATCCGACCGCGGCTGCTCATTGACGCCCACCATGCGCTGGGTGGCCGTGACACTGCGGCGGCCGTCGACGCGGCATGTGCCATGCAGCTATTGCACATCGCACTCGTCATCCACGACGATGTCATCGACAACGACACCGTCCGTCGTGGAGAGGCGAACATCTCCGGAGAGTTCACCTCCGCCGCGATGCACCGCGGCGCTGGCCCGCGTGAGGCTCAAGTCTGGGGAGACGCAACAGCACTGCTGGGCGGTGACCTCATGCTCACCCTCGCCCACTCTCTGCTGGCTCGGCTCGATGTCGACGACGCCAGACGCCGGGCCATCCTCGACATCTTCGATGACACGCTGTTCCAGAGTGCCGCTGGCGAACACTCAGATGTGTGGTTGAGCCTGCAGCTGGAAGAAGCGCAGGCCCAGGAGGTCCTCGAGATGGCCGGGCAGAAGACGGCCGTGTACTCGTTTCAGGCTCCCCTGCTGATCGCGGCTGTTCTGGCCGGGGCAAGCAGCACCCAGACCGCCGAACTGGCCACCATCGCTGCACAGATCGGTGTGGTCTACCAGCTGCGCGACGACGTCCTCGGACTGTTCGGCGATGAACGGAAGACCGGGAAATCCAATGTCAGTGACCTCCGTGAAGGCAAGGAGACCCTCTTGATCACGTTCGCTCGCTCCGACCCGTCCTGGCCCGAGGTGCGTCCCCTCTTCGGGGAGAGGATGCTGAGCACTGCCGATGGTCATCGGCTGCGGAACGTCATCGAGGAATCAGGAGCTCTCGTGTTCGTCGAATCCATCATCACTCAGCGCTGCGAGGACCTGTATCGACTCATCTCCGATGCAGCCCTGCCACCGACATTGAGCCGCCAGCTGATCCAGCTGACCTCCGACTGCAGCTCGCGCATCGCATGAACTCGGTGGGCATGCGAAAAGCAGTGGGAGCACGCGATGAGACCGAACCTCGCGTCGAACACGATGGAACCATGTGGAGGATCCGCTCCTACGAGGCAGCCACAACCGTGCTGCATGCGCGTCATCGGACCACTCAGGCAGGATTCACCGCAGAGAAGATCCCGCGCGGGTACTTTCGGAAACACCCCATACTGATCTCCGATGGTGACGATCACGATTCTCAGCGCAAAGAGGTCGCTCGCTATTTCGCCCCCGCGGTGGTGTCTGCGAAGTACGGAGAATTCATCAACGAGCGTGCTCAAGCCCTCGTCGACTGCGCCGTCGCAAACGGCGGTCTTCGCCTCGACGAGGCGGCTCTGAACTATTCGGTCGAAGTCACCGCCGAGATCGTGGGACTGACCGAGTCCTCCACCGATGCGATGGCCAAGCGTCTCGTCGGGTTCTTCCGACAGCCGCCTGTCGACCTCGCCGCTCCTGCGATGGGCCGAACCCGTCGCCAGTGGGCCCAGGCGGCCGTCAACGGCCTCTTGCCCATCGGACGGTTCTACGTTCACGATGTGCAACCGGCGATTCGCTCCCGGCGCATCCGACGCCGCGACGATGTGCTCTCGCATCTGCTCTCCGCCGGCTACAGCACCTCCGACATCCTCGTCGAGTGCGTAACCTACGGCACAGCCGGCATGGTGACGACTCGCGAATTCATCACCATGGCCTGTTGGCATCTGCTGACGGACGAAGAGCTGGGCCGTCGCTACACCGAATCCTCACAGCCCACCCGTCTGAAGATCCTCGAGGAGATCATCCGCCTCGACCCTGTCGTCGGCCACCTCTACCGCCGAGCGCAAGCCGATATCGAGGTCTCGGACAACGGATGCCCCCACACCATCTCCGCAGGCGACCTGATCGACGTGTGTGTAAGACAGACCAACACCGACCCCCACGCGATGGGGACCGCACCGGAGACGATCAACCCCGGGCGCGATCTCGGACGGGGGAAGGCCGCGACGGGGCTGAGCTTCAGCGACGGAGCCCACGCGTGCCCCGGCCAGCCACTGGCTCTCTACGAAACCGATGCCCTTGTCCACAAGCTCCTGGCCATCGGCCCACGCCTCCTCCGGAAGCCCGAAATCAGCTGGGACAACGTCATCGAGGGGTACCGCCTGCGCGGCATGGACCTGAGCCTGATGGAAAGGTCACGTCCAGCAGCAACTGTTCGGTCCGCCCCTCAGCACGAACGCGGCGGATCGCAGCCGCCGGCTTCGCCCCACACCGCTGCGAGAATGACCCTATGAGCGCCTACGAGTACCTGCTGCTGATGGGAGCCTGCCTGCTGATCACGCTTCCCCTCGAGCTGCTGTTCTCCGCCCGGGTCTATCGCCGCTGGAAGCTCCTCCTCGGGTCTCTCATCCCGGTCATCCTCGTCTTCTCCCTCTGGGACATCATCGCGATCGCTCGGGACCATTGGACGTACAACCAGCAGTTCGTCACCGGCCTCCACCTCGGCAACCTGCCGCTGGAGGAACTCGTCTTCTTCATCGTCATCCCCATCTGTGCCCTGCTCAGCTACGAGGCAGCGGGCACCGTGCTCAACTTCTTCACGAAGAGGGCCACCAGCCGGAAGGGTGGAGGCGATGATGCCTGAATACACGGTAATGACGGCGATCGGCATCGTTGTCGTCATCGGGCTCGAAGCCTTCGTCTTTCGCAGCGGGATCTTCCGACGGGCGAAGTACTGGGCCGCGCTCGCCATCTGTCTGGGATTCCAATGCCTGGTCGACGGCTGGCTGACCAAATTGAGCGATCCCATCGTCATCTACACCCCGTCACACCTCCTGAATGTGCGCTTCCCCTGGGACATTCCAATCGAAGACTTCGGATTCGGATTCGCCATGATCACCTCTGTGCTCATGGTGTGGCAATGGCAGCTCAATCGTTCGCAGAAAGGCACCGAATGACACCTGGACCACGGCCGAGAGACCGATGTGCGCAGAACATCCCGGCACCGCAGGGACGTTCGCGGCCGCTCAGGCCCAAACGGGTCACCGTCATCGGAGCCGGCATCGCTGGACTGGCAGCGGCTGCGATCCTCGCCGAACACGGTGCCAAGGTCACGGTGATCGAGAAGAACGACCACCTCGGCGGGCGTGTGAGTGCATGGCCGGTAGAGGACGATCGGACCATGAGCCGAGGATTCCACGCATTTTTTCGGCAGTACTACAACCTTCGCGATCTGCTCAGTCGGGCGGATCCCGAGCTTCAACGCCTGCAGCCCGTCGACGACTACCCCCTCCTCCATCGCCGAGGCTCCACGGACACCTTCGCCTCGATCCCGCGGACTCCACCGTTCAATCTCCTCGGGTTCGTCTGGCAGAGTCCGACGTTTCCTCTCCGCCGGCTCCTCGATGTCGACATCCCGGCTGCGGTTGAACTCATCGACGTCGAGTTTCCCGCCACCTATCGACGTTACGACGGTGAGTCCGCGGCCGACTTCCTCGACCGGCTGCGCTTCCCCGACGAAGCCCGACATCTGGCTCTTGAGGTGTTCGCACGCTCCTTCTTCGCCGATCCGCAAGATTTCTCCGCCGGTGAGCTCATCGCCATGTTCCACACCTACTTCGCCGGATCGGCAGAGGGCCTGCTCTTCGACGTCCCCGTCGATGACTACGACACCGCTCTCTGGGCCCCACTGGCCGAATATCTCACCGGAATCGGTGTGCAGATCCGCACCGGGGAGATGGTGACCTCGCTTGAATCCACCTCGTCGGGTTGGATGGTGTCGACCGACGGCCAGGAGGTCCACGGCGATGCAGTTGTCCTCGCGGCCGATCCCGCGCGAGCTCGTGAGCTGCTGAGGGTCAGCCGCGACTCGATCGTGCGCACCGCTCCAGCCGCGCTGGGCTGGCTGGAGAACATCGACTCGCTGACCAACGCACCCGCTTTCGCTGTGCTGCGTCTCTGGCTCGGTGCACCCGTGGCTGAGCATCGGCCGGAGTTTTTGGGCACCAGCGGTTATGACGTCCTCGACAATGTCTCGGTGCTCGAACGCTTCGAGGAAGGGGCCAAGCAGTGGGCGCAGTCCCACAACGGTTCGGTTCTGGAACTTCACGCCTACGCGCTCGACATCGACGCTGATCCTTCTGAGCGGGACAGGGCGAGCATCGTGGCCCGTCTGCTCTCTGACCTGCATCAGGTCTACCCCGAAACTGCGCATCTGCCCATCGTGGACCAAGAGCTGCTCATCGAAGCGGACTGCGCGTTGACGGACACCCGCCCCTGGGATGAGCGGCCCGAGGCTGCCACCCCGATTCCTGGATTGGTCGTCGCCGGTGACTATGTGCGCTGCGACTTACCTGTGGCACTTATGGAACGCGCCACGACGACCGGTTACATGGCGGCCAATCACCTCCTCGCCTCGTGGAGGGTCGAAGGAACCCCGCTGTGGTCACCACCGACTCGCGGACTGCTGAGACGCGGGGCCCTGGGACTGCTGAGACGTGGCGCACAAAGCCTCTCGAGGAGACACCGATGACCGCCTATTTCTCACGAACATCACTGCGAACCACAGAGAGGATCTCATGACCGCCGATTGGAAACGCTTCATCATTCCGTCCGCGGTGTGCGCGGGAGCGGCGACGCTTGGAGCACTCGGGACGAAAGTCGACTCCGCCTGGTACACGAATCTGAAGAAGCCCGCCTGGCAACCACCGGGCAAGGTCTTCGGACCCGCGTGGACAACTCTGTACTCATTGACAGCATTCGCCTCGGGGCGAGCGCTGAACCGCCTGCCGAACAGTCGCGACCGGCGGGCATATCTGGGTGAGTTGGGTGTCAACATGGCAGTCAATGTGGCATGGAGTTGGCTGTTCTTCTCCGCCCGTCGCCCGGACGCCTCTCTCCTTGCGTCGGCCGTGTTGGAAGCGTCGACGCTGAGGCTGCTGAAGAAGGCTGCCACGGTCGATCGGGTGTCGGCCGTCGCGCTCGCACCATACGCGGCCTGGGTAGGATTCGCGACTGTCCTCAACGCGGAGATCCTCCGTCTCAATCCGGGCGAGACGAACCGGTGCCTGGCACTCACCCGAACGAAGAGCGCCTGATGGCCGCTGCCGACGAGAGCCTCACCTTGGTGTGGTTTCGTGATGATCTGCGCGTGCGCGATCACGCCGCGCTGACGGCCGCGCGTGCCGATGGCCGCGTCATCGCCGTGTGGATCCGTGAGGCCCGCGATGATGAGGGCCTGGGGCCCAGACCGCTGGGCGGGGCAAGCCGGTGGTGGGCACACGAGTCACTGGCCGTCCTCCACCAGGAGCTCTCTGAGCTGAGCATTCCTCTGCTCTTCGCCGCGGGAGAGGCGGCTGGGATCATTCCGCAGCTGGCCAGTCGCCTCGGCGTAGATGCGGTTCGCTGGTCGCGTCGTTATGCTCCTGCGTCCCGAGCGCTCGACAGCCAGATCAAGACTGCGTTGAGCAATCAGGGCATCGCGGTCCATTCCCACATCGGGTCCCTCCTCGTCGAGCCTTGGACGGCCGCCCCTCAGGGTGGTGACCATTACAAAGTCTTCACCCCGTTCTGGAAGGCCGTGTCAGGACGCGAAGTCGGTGACGTGCTGCCGACGCCGGAACCACAAACACAACTAGACCCGGCTCTGCTGGAATCGGCACGAGCCTGCTCAGCCGTGACCGACCTCGACGGCCTGGGACTCCTCGACGGCACCGGGTCCGGTTCAGGAGATTTCGCTGCGGCCGGGGGCCCACGGTGGTGGCAGAACACCGTCGCCCGCCACTGGTCGCCGGGCCTCCGGGCCGCTGCCAGCCAGCTTGAGGATCTGGGCGCGGGCATCGATGGCTACAGCACCACCAGGGATGTGCCCTCGGACGCGACGAGCACATCTCGACTCTCGCCGAGGCTGCGGTTCGGAGAACTGTCACCGCGGCAACTTCTCCACGCCGCCCAGACGACAACATCCGTTTCCGCAGATGATCGCGCAGCCTGGATCCGTCAGCTCTATTGGCGCGAATTCTCCTGGCATCTGACCTACCACTACCCCGACATCGACTACACACCGATCAGAGACGAGTTCCGACACTTCCCCTACGAAGACGACGATGAGGCGCTGGCCCGCTGGAGGTCCGGAACCACCGGCTACCCACTCATCGATGCAGGAATGGCACAGCTGTGGGAGACCGGGTGGATGCACAACCGGGTCCGCATGGTCACAGCGAGCTTCCTCACCAAGAACCTCCTCCAACACTGGTGGTCCGGCGAGCAATGGTTCTGGGACACCCTCGTCGACGCCGATGAAGCCAACAACCCTGTCTCCTGGCAGTGGGTCGCCGGCAGCGGTGCCGACGCCGCTCCCTATTTCCGTGTCTTCAATCCCGAACGACAACGCGAACGTTTCGACCCTGACGGCGCCTATATCGACGACTGGCTCCCTTATTCGACTGACGCATCGCCGACTCACATCGTTGACCTTGCAGATTCACGTCACGCCGCGCTGGGTGCCTACGATCGGATGAAGAACATGTCTGCAGGAGCCGAGCCCGCAGGGCCAGAGTCTGCAGGGCCAGAGTCTGCAGGGCCAGAGCCCGCGGGGCAAAAGTCCGCAGAAGACTAAGACGCGAAGGCGGTTGAGAACATGAGGGTGCTTCTAGCAGGATGCGGTGACCTGGGAACCCGCTTGGGCCTGAGGCTCGTGGACAGCGGCCAGGAGGTCATCGGCTTGCGCCGACACCCAGAAGAGCTTCCCGACTCGTTCGAAAAGTTGTACGTCGACCTTGGCAACCCCGGCACCATCACCATCGAAGGCGTTGATGCAGTGGTGATCACGCTGACTCCCGATGACTATTCCGATGCAAGCTATGAGCAGACGTATCGCCGCGGAGTCGAAGGTCTGATCAGCATCCTGGGCTCTCGCCCCAAGCGGGTAATTCTCGTGTCCTCGACTCGGGTTCTCGGCGCCGCAGCACCCGGGGAGACCACGGATGAGGAGACCGTGCCCAAACCCGAGTCGGGCCCTGCCCGCACTCTCTGGGACACCGAAGAGCTCATTCGTGCCACATACCCATCCGCTGCGATCGTTCGGGCCGCCGGGATCTATGGTCGCGAGGATTCGCCGCTCATCAAGGGAGTTCGGTCGGGCCGAGCAGTCAACTACCGCCGATGGACGAATCGCGTTCACTACCGCGATCTCATCCGAGGCATGGAAGCCCTCCTGTTCACCCCAGACCCGCCGCAGCTGTTGCATGCTGCGGACTCGTGTCCGGTCCAGCTGGGTGAGGTCGTCGGATTTCTGGCCTCCGCTCTGGACATCTCGGCTCCACCGGATCTGGAGGACGAGCCTGAAGCAGGGCGGCGAATCAAGAACACTCGGTTCCAAGACCTCCTCGGATCGCTGGAGTTCCCCACGTTTCGCGAGGGATACTCGCATGAGCTGCGTTCCACGAAGTGAACGGACAAAGCTGATCTGGAGAACCGGCTCCACCGGTTAAGTCAGCTGGAGATCAGTGATGCAGGTTGCGCCCTCATCGGTTGTGGAGAAGTCGGCAGAACCGGACTTGCCGTCGTAGCCGACCTCGATGGTTCCCTTGATATCGCTTGGCACCCAGAACCCGACGAAACCGTTGTCGAAGGTCGTGGCTGTTTCATCGACCACGATGTCGCCGGCGGCCTTGTCGGCGATCTGGACATCGATCTTCTTTTTGTTGAGCTCTCCCAGGCAGGTGGTCAGGCTGTGATAGAAGCAGTCGTGAGTGGTGTTCACAAACGGGGCAATCGACACATACGTCTTATCTGCCGGTAAGTCGAGGGTCACTTCCTGCGCCTCTCCAGCCAATACGAGTTCATCAGGATAGACCGAGGCCATCAGATCGCCTGGTCGATCGGCTACGTCCAGCTGATCGAGATGATCGATTGCTTCAACAGCATCCATTCCTGACAGCCCATGGTCAGAGAGGAATTCCTCCGACGAGACCTGCTCGACATCGGGTCCCGAATCTGAGCCTCCGGTTGTACAGCCAGCCAACAGCAGCGTGAGGGCCGCGATGGCAATTCCACGTCGTTTCATTCCATCTCCTCGCATCGCATTCGTGTTGCCCACCACAAACAGCGGACAGGCTTGATTGCCATTGACAACTATACCCCCTATGGGTATATGCTCGGCGCCAGATACCTACCCCCGGTATTCAATTGTGGAGGAGCAACATGAGTGAGAACTGCGAGCCAAACGACGCCACCGCCGCTCAGACAAATGAAGCTGGCGCGGATCCCTCTTGCCCTGCTGCTGGTCACGAGCACGGATACATCCGTGACAAAGGCCGATATCAACGACGGCTGGCACGCATCGAGGGTCAGGTTCGGGGAATCGAGCGGATGGTCGATGAAGAGCAGTATTGCATCGACATCCTCACCCAGGTCTCAGCAATCCAATCAGCGCTGCGCAACGTAGCTCGAGGACTTCTCGACGACCACATGCGCAGCTGCGTCGTCGACGCAGTCAAGGACGGCGGAGCCGACGCCGATTCCAAGCTCGACGAAGTCTCTGAAGCCATCAGCCGACTGATGCGCAGCTAACCCACAGACAAGAAGCAGGAGGACATCATGAGCAGCCCACATCCCCATGTGTCGGACGAGCACCACGACCACAACTCGCTCAGCACCCAGGACCACGACTCACACAGCCAGCACAGCGGTCATGGCGACCACAACGGCCACAGCGGCCATGGCGGACACAGTGATCATGCCGGCCACGGCGGCCACGGTGATCACGCGGCCATGTTCAAGAACAAGTTCTGGCTGAGCCTGGCACTGTCGATCCCGGTCGTGTTCTTCAGCTCCATGTTTGCCAGCCTGCTCGGGTACACGACACCGGAGTTCCCGGGAGCCGACTGGATTGCCCCAATATTGGGCACCGTCATCTATTTCTATGGCGGCATGCCATTCCTCACCGGCGGATGGTCGGAACTGAAGTCGCGCCAACCGGGCATGATGCTGCTCATCGCCATGGCCATCACCGTCGCGTTCGTGGCTTCATGGATCACCAGCCTAGGTATCGGCGGGTTCATGCTCGATTTCTGGTGGGAACTGGGCCTGCTCGTTGTCATCATGCTGTTGGGCCATTGGATGGAGATGCGTGCCTTGGGCGCGGCATCTGGTGCACTCGATGCTCTTGCCGATCTGATCCCAGACGAGGCAGACAAGGTCACCGACGACGGAACCGTGACCGTGCCGATCAGTGAGCTCACGACCGGAGACATCGTTCTCGTGCGGTCCGGGGCACGAGTACCGGCCGATGGCAGCATCGTCGACGGTACGGCAGAGTTCGACGAATCCATGATCACCGGCGAATCGAAGACCGTCACCCGTGCAAGCGGGGATCATGTGGTCGCTGGCACCGTCGCAACAGACAACTCCGTGCAAGTCTCGGTCGAAGCCATCGGCGAGGACACCGCACTGGCCGGCATCCAACGCCTGGTCGCCGAAGCCCAGCAATCCTCATCCCGGGCACAAGCACTGGCTGACCGGGCCGCGGCCTGGCTGTTCTGGTTCGCGCTGGGCGCAGGCATCATCACCTTCCTTGTCTGGTTCCTCATCGGCCAGCCCGATGATGCAGTGATCCGTACTGTGACTGTCCTCGTCATCGCCTGCCCACATGCATTGGGCCTGGCAATTCCTCTCGTCATCGCGATCTCCACTGAGCGAGCCGCAAAGGCCGGAGTACTGATCAAGAACCGCATTGCTCTGGAGCGGATGCGCACGGTCAACGTCGTCCTCTTCGACAAGACAGGCACCCTCACCGAGGGCGCTCACGCAGTCACCGACATCGCAACCGCAGCGGACATCACAGACGGGAAGCTGCTGGCCATCGCCGCCGCGGCCGAAGCTGATAGTGAACACCCCGTGGCACGGGCAATCGTGACGGCTGCCAGTGAGCACGAGGAAGCTTCGGCGATGGCCTTGGTCGGCTCTGAGTTCAGGTCTGCCACCGGACGAGGGGTGCGCGCAGTCGTCGACGGTGCAGAGATCACTGTCGGAGGACCCAATATGCTGCGTGAGCTCAACCTCGACCCACCAGCTGATATTGCCGCCAGGACTCAGGAATGGGTCGATCGCGGAGCCAGCATCCTGCATGTGGTCTCCGACGGACAGATCATCGGGGCCCTGGCTCTGGAAGATCGGGTTCGGCCGGAATCACAGGCAGCAGTGGAGGCCCTGCACAGTCGAGGTGTAGCTGTTGCCATGATCACCGGCGACGCTCGTCAAGTCGCTGACGCAGTGGCCGCGGATCTGGGGATCGACGAGGTCTTTGCCGACGTCCTCCCGCAGGACAAGGACACCAAGGTCGCTGAGCTTCAGAGTCGTGGACAGGCTGTGGCTATGGTCGGAGATGGCGTCAATGATGCCCCGGCCCTGGCACGAGCTGAGGTCGGCATCGCCATCGGTGCCGGCACGGATGTGGCGATGGAATCAGCGGGAGTTGTCCTCGCTGGAAATGACCCCCGTGCCGTGCTGTCGATGATCGACCTCTCGCGGGCCAGCTATCGCAAGATGCTGCAGAACCTGGCCTGGGCTACCGGCTACAACGTTCTCGCCGTTCCTCTCGCAGCTGGTGTCCTCGCACCGATCGGGTTCGTCTTGTCCCCTGCAGTCGGGGCAATCCTGATGTCGCTGTCGACGATCGTCGTCGCACTCAACGCCCAGCTGCTGCGCCGAGTCGATCTCGACCCAGCCACACTCGCAGCCCTGCCCGTGGAAGATGCAACTGTCTGAAAGGTCGGCGGGATCGTCGCCCCATAAATCACCGATCCGAACGTCGGTGCACCGTAGGGCCTGTGGGTCCGGAAAAGAAGGAGAAACATGAAGAAGACCACACCGTTGACGACAATCGCTGCGATCGCAGCCGCGACAGCCCTGGCATTGTCCGGGTGTGCCAGTTCCGGAGAAGACGAAGCGGGTCAACCTTCTCAGGACCAGTCCGAGTCGTCATCCGGTGAGGGGCATGGCGACAGCCATGAGCACGCCGCTGATGGCGGCGATCCGCCAGCGGGCATCAAGAAGGCGTCCGATCCGAAGTACGCCGTCGGTGATGAGGTCAAACTCACGGCCGACCATATGCCAGGGATGAAGAGTGCAGAGGCGACGATTTCAGGCGCCTTCGACACCACGACCTATTCGGTCAGCTACACCCCAACCGATGGCGGCGACCCGGTGAAGGATCACAAGTGGGTTGTTCATGAGGAACTCGACAACCCCGGGAAAGCACCCCTGAAGGACGGCTCTGAGGTGAAGCTCGAAGCCGACCATATGCCAGGAATGAAGGGCGCAGAGGCAACGATCGCAAGCTCGACCGATGAAACTGTCTACATGGTCGATGTCGACACGGACGAGATGACGATGACAAACCATAAGTGGGTTGTCGAAGACGAAATCAAGCCAGCCGAGTAGACCCGTTGCCGACGGGCAGCGGCCCCGGACTCGAGTCACCTCGGATGCGTTTGAGCACCAGTTCGGCGCTGATCAGACACATCGGCACACCGACACCGGGAGCGGTCGTCGCACCTGCATAGTAGAGCCCCTCCACGTTTTTGGAGACATTCTGCTGGCGGAACATCGCACTCTGTCGCAGCGTATGGGCTGGCCCGAGCATCCCCCCGAGCCACGAATTGAAGTTGCTGGAGAAGTCCGTCGGCCCCTGAGTCTGTCGAAATCTGATCCGATCTCTCAAATCAGGGATATCGGCCCAACGGGCAATCTGCTCAATGGCTCGATCCGCTGCACGTTCGATGCGTGGATCTCCCTGCCCGTCGCGGCCCCCGGCGCCCATTCCGGCATCAGCCGGCACAGGGATGAGGATGAAGAGATTCTCGTGATCAGGTGGTGCCACACTGGGATCGGTGTGGCTGGGTTTGCACACATAGGCCGATGCCGGGGAGGAGATCTTCGGTCGAGGGCCGAAGATGTCGTCGAAGTTAGTCGACCAGTCGTCGGTGAAGAAGAGTGAGTGATGCGGAAGCTGCGGGACCTCACCCTCGATTCCGAGAAAGACCAGAATGGCGCCCGGCCCACTCGTCACCCTCTCCCACCAGCTTTCAGGGAAGCTCCGATCGACAGAGTCCAGGAGCTGAGTCTCCGTATGGTGAAGATCAGCGGCTGAGACGACGGTGTCACAACGGTGTTCGTGATTCCGGCCCTCGTGATCCGTCCAGACGAGGCCGGTGGCTTTTCGGCGTCCGCTGCCTTGTGGTGCGGCAGAGATGTGTGTGACGGTCGCATCGGTGTGCACGCGGACTCCGGATCTTTCGACGATGCGGGTCAATGCATCGGCGATGGTCCTGAATCCTCCCATCGGGTACTGGACCCCGTCGCACAGGTCCAAGGCACTCATCAGGTGGTAGATCGCCGGTGCCCTCCGTGGGTCTGTGCCGAGGAAGATCGCCGGGTATTGGAGGATCTGCCTCAGCACAGGATGCTTCACCGAGGTGGAGGAGAAGCGCTCAAGAGATGTGCCGAGCAGACGAACCAGAGTCGGAAGCGCGGTCATGACCTCTGGCCGAAGCATCGACATCGGTGAGGTGAAGAGATTATAGAGAAAGTAGTCGATCGCCATCTTCCTGGTGCGGTTGGCCGATGCCAGATATCGGCTCAGAGAACGACCGCTGCCCCGCTCGGTGCGCTCGAAGACCTCGAGGACCTGGGCTTTGCCCTGCGGAATCGTGATCGTCTGCGCTTGTGAGGATGTCGTGGCGGGGCTGAATACGGTGTAGGCCGGGTCGAGGGGGCGCAGATCCAGTTCGGCGCTCGCAGAGGTCCCGACAAGATTGAAGAAATGTTCGTAGACCTCCGGCATCAGGTACCAGGACGGTCCGGTGTCGAACCGATAACCGTCCCGCTCGATCGAACCGATACGGCCGCCGAGAGTCGAATTCTGCTCGAAGAGGTCGACCGTGTGCCCCTCACGGGCCAACAGTGCCGCAGTGGCCAATCCCGCTGCCCCTCCGCCGATGACGCCGATGCGCTGTGTCATGGTCGCCTCTCCCTCGCCGTGACGACGATGGCCTTCGAAGCCAGCCTTGCTTTCACCACGTTGGGGATGCGCACTCGTTCTTGATACAGACGTTCGACGGGAGTGACAGCAATCCTCTCGTTCAGAGCGGAGAAGAGGGCTGCGGCGCTTCTCACCGCTGTTCTGGCATCTTTCGGCAGAAGCGAGAAAGTGGCCTGAGCATGTGCGAGCTGTCGTCGAATCCTGATCACCCACACGGTTTTGTCGGCGTCCGTGAGTCGACTGTCGGCGGTGAGATAGCTGCGGCGCAGTCTCAGACTGTCGTCGGCGAGGTCGCGGAGGAAATTCACGTTCTGAAACGCCGCTCCGAGTTGTCGCGCACCGAATTCCAGCTGCTCGGTTTCAGCGGGCGTGCGATTCTGAGCACAGAGGAAGACTTTGAGGCACATGAGGCCCACCACCTCTGCGGAGCCGTAGACGTAGTCCCGATGTTCGTCCGGGCCGAAGCTGCGCACGGATGAGGGGGGTTCGCTGAGCGTACTCACATCTGCTCGCATCGAAGCGAAGAACGGTTCGATGAGATCACCAGCGATTCCGGTCGTCCTGGCGGTCTGAGCGAATGCGTGGATGATCAGGTTGTCGCTGATGCCGAATCTCAGGGCGCTGCGGGTTGCGTTCGCGAAGCCATCGAGCAGTTCGTACTGCTCTTTCGTTTCGAGTCCGGCGTCGGAGGCAAGCCCATCGACGATCTCATCGGCGATTCTGACGAGAGCGTAGATGTTGCGAATGTGGTGACGGTGGTTGGAACCGAGAAGTCTGGTGGCCAGTGCGAAAGACGTCGAATAGTTCGAGATGACGGCGTTGGCTGCCTGCTGAGCCGTCCGACTGAACACCTCGTGCGTCTGTGAGAACATATTCGTTAGCTTAGCTAACGATTATGTGGTTGGCCTCGCTTTCACCGAGATTTTTCCGCCGCTCCGGCGATATTCTTCGCCATGGCAGGAAAGATGAGCCGATGGAAAGGCGAGACGAACCCCCAATAGAGTCGCCCTCGGATGCCTTTCGGAATGAAGACCGCTCGCTGCCTGAAATCGCAGCCACGACCAGCCTCGGTGGTGGTGAATTCGAGCCATGCACTGCCTGACACCTGCATTTCGGCACGAAGGAGCAGACGATGCTCGGGGTCCAGCTCCTCGACCCGCCACCAATCGACAGGGTCACCGACACGCAGACGGTCCGGCAGGCGTCGCCCACGATTGAGTCCAACGCCACCGACGAGCTTGTCCCACACACCTCGCACCTTCCATGCGAGTGGCCATGAATACCAGCCATTTCGTCCGCCGATGCCTTCGATGACTGGCCACAGCTGCTCAGGCGTCAGCCCTGGAAAGCGCAGTGTCCGGTCATCGGTGAATACTCGCTCTCCTGCCCATTCGGGATCGTTGGGCAGAGGTTTCGCTGCCTGGGCAAGCTCCCCCGCATCGGCATCCCAATTAGTATCGACGGCCCCTTCAGCCTCGCGCTGCAGCGCTAAGCGCACGGACTGCTCATAGTTGAGCAGACCGTCCGGTGGTGGCGATATGACAGAGTCGACATCGCGGTCTTTGGTGACAGCATCCTCTTGCAGTGACTGGACGAGCGGCAGGGTCAGCGTGAACGGCAGCGGGGTAACGAGGCCAACCCAGATCCCGGACAGTGTGGGTGCGGGCAGAGGTAACGTGAGGACGTGCCGGGGCTTGAGTCCGGCGATCGCGGCGAACGTCTTCATGATCTCGGCATACTTGAGAACATCATGGGACCCGATGTCGAAGGCACGGTTGACGTCACCGTCGATGTCGACGGCCCTGAGGAGGTAGTAGAGCACATCACGGACCGCCAGTGGTTCAACGTGATTGGTGACCCACCTCGGCGCCGGCATCAACCGCAAAGTCAGGGCGAGGTGACGAACCATCTCGAAGGAGGCCGATCCAGATCCGATGATGATGCCTGCCTGGAACGCGACAGTGGGCACAGACGAGTCGATGAGAATCCGGCCGACCTCTGCTCGCGAGCGCATGTGCATGGACAGGTCCGCCTTGTCGGGGTGGAGTCCTCCGAGGTAGACGATGCGTCGGACGCCTGCGGCTTCTGCTGTTTCGGCTACCCGTCTGGCGGTTGCGGCTTCCCTGTCTTCGAAGTCGTGCCCCGATCCCATCGAGTGGACGAGGTGGTGGATGATCTCGGCTCCGGTGGCAGCCTCGACGAGGCCGTCCCCATCGTCGAGGTCGACGCGATGGATGTCGACGTCATCGGCCCAAGGCACCTGTTCGAGTTTGTGCGGTGATCTCACGGCGACGCGAACACGGTGGCCGGCCTGCAATAGGCGAGGGACGAGGCGTCCCCCGATGTAACCGGTGGCTCCGAGCACCAGGACCGTGCGGGGGTGGCGTGATGGCTCGATGGCTTCAGGGTGAGATTGTTCCACGCTGTCACCATAAGTATAATTCGCTAGCTTGGCTAGTGATCGACGAGACTCAGATAAACAGTCCGGATGCCACCCGCCATGCCTCATATATTTTTACCCGCGAAAGGGTGGACCCTCGGACACCATGGGGAGTGACCGGTCGATGGCGACTCGAACAGAGCCCACCACGAAATACGCCAGGCAGTACAAGAAAGCCTCGAAGAAGAACAAGAGCGCTGTTCTCAACGAGGTCATCGCGACAGGTCGCCAAACGCGACCGGAAGCCTCGTGCCAGTTAAATACACCGACGAGCTCAAGACTCGTGCCGTCGAACTCGTGATCCATGCTCAAGCCGACCCCGACACCGCGAACGGGCAACCGCCCGCGTCGCGAACGAGCTCGGACTGAGCAAAGAAACTCTCCGCGTCCGGCTTCTAGCTGTGGCGCATCGGGCAGGGGTTCTGGTTGCATCGGATGCTCCTGTGGCGAGTCCGAGGACGAGGAACAGACTGGCGAGGACCGTGGTGAGAGTACGCATTACTTGTCGCCTTCTTCCTGAGCTGCTTCTTCTTCTGGGTCGAGTGAGTAGATGATGGAGTTCGAGGCGACGATGATCCGGTTCTCCGGGGCCGCCCATGGAAGTGCCGTGTTGGTGACGAGTGGTTTGGTCTCGCCCGCGAGTGTGACGATGTCGCGGCCGCAATCGCCATAGGCAGTCTGGGCGGGAATTGCGAGGGGACTGAAATCGGGGGCTTCCTCGACTGGCTTGTCGTCTGCACCGAATCGGAAGATCAGTCGACCGAACCCGATCGCGTGGGGGTGAGGCGACGATGTCGGCGCCGGCCTTGATCTTGGCACCATCAATAGACTTCATGGCGAGGACAGAACCGTCGTTACCGTCATGGACAGCGACGACGTTCTTGCAGACATCGCGAGGCAGATACCAAACTGAGGCACCCCAGCATTGCTGGCGTAGGCATCGGCTGGGCCAGCGTGACTCTCAGCGCCTGGGTAACCGGCAACCGAGGAAAACGACGAGGGGACTGATGCAGGGTGTTGGGCAGTCAGATTCCAGCTATGAGCCCAGAAGCGCCAGAGGAACTACAGCTACTCCGTCCTGTCTGCGATAGGCGAATTTTCCGGATGTCACAATGATTTTGTCGACGAGCTCATCACCAATCTTCTGGTGCAGCCAGTTGAGGTGGCGAACGTCGGAATCATCGATTTCTGAGGCGAGCTTGATTTCTATTGCAACCACACGACCATCCGGCTTTTCAACAATCAAGTCGATTTCGTGGTCTCCGGAGTGCGTTCTCAGGTGACCTACCTGATGGCCGAATGCTGGGATATAACACCGAATGCATAAGGTGACGAGAGACTCGAAGAGGGATCCGAGGAGTGGGCCATTCTTCAAGCTCCGATAGTTGCGGCTGGTGTCGGCCCGTGTTCGGTTTCCGAGAAGCGACTCCGGCGTCGCGCGGAGGAGCCGAGCAGCAAGAGCTGGATCTGCGAGCTGATGTTTCGGCTTATTTCCCAGCTTGTTCAGTTCCCCTCCCTCAGGTATCCAAGCGGGTATTTCATCAAGCAGCCACAATTGGCTGAGCGCTTCTCTGAAATCTCCTATAGTCGCGCGGCTTGGGCGGCTCTCCTTTGAAACCGCTGCAGCGATGGATTCGAAACTTGCAGTCGTCGAGGTCGCTGCAGCGTATGCACGAAGCCATGCAAGCAGAGCCTGCGGCCGTCTGAATTGTGAACCGAGTGCAGGAACCTCTCTCTGTAACGCATAAGTGAGATAGGCATCCAGCTCGTCCGCAATTGTTGACGAGGAGCCGTTGCGGAGGGCAGGGAAGCCTGAAGACACGATCTCGCGCACGTACGAGTCGAGCGACACGCTAGTTGTTCCCTCGATATCGTCGCCGGTGTCAGCGAGGATGCGGCGGAGGCTGACTGATGGTTCGTCTAGGAGACGTTCCTCTAGAGACATCGGGTACATACGGAGCCGAACGATACGGCCCGCACCGGTATGGATCTGTGTTTCATTGGTATTCGCGCTGCCGGTCAACAGAAAGCGCCCCGGAGCACGGTCATGATCGACTTCTCGACGGACGTGGTCCCAAATCGGCGGGTCGTACTGCCACTCGTCTAAGAGAACTGGACGAGCAGCTGAGCTGGCTCGACCACGGTCAGCGCGAAGGATTGATAGTTCTTCCGGATTATCTAGCCTGAATACAGATCCGGCCAGCCGTGATGCGGTCGCAGATTTCCCCACAGCCTTCGGACCGTCCACAGCTATGGCAGGGAACCTCTTCAGAGCGTCTGAAATGACACCGTCAAGGATTCGTGGTTGATACTCCATGGACCAAGATTACAGTTTCGCCGTCACTTATTGAACAGTTTCGCCGAACTGAAGTGCACAGTTTCGCTGTCACTTATTGAACAGTTTCGCCGAACTGTCAAATCCGTCAAAGGACGGTTGATCAGATTTGCGCAAAGGGAAGCAGCGGACTCAGGGGATGGGAGTCGTCACTCGGGGATGGGCAACCGCATTTTCCGAGGGAGTCCCTCCAACAGCGGCAGCCACAGTTCCAAGGCCGCCGGTAAGCTCGGAACCGCATGCCGCAGAACATGAACAGGTACCTCGACGATCGCCACCGTCGCCGGGTGGATCAGTTCTGCGGCCTCCGGGCCGCCGAAGGCGGCTCCGAGGAGCCGGCCGGTACGAGCGTCGACGACACTCTGTGCGTTTCCCTCGGCATCATCGCGCAGCAATGAAGTGCTGGCGCTGCAGGTGAAGGGCAGTTGAGAGACCGCAACCTCGCAGCCGTCCTTGCGGGCCTCAGCTTCAGTCAGTCCCACCGAGGCGACTGCGGATCGCTGTAGACGACCTGGGGGCCGGCACATACTCCTGGATCTCCTCGGCTTCTTCGCCGAGAGCTCGGGCCCTGATCTGTGCGCCGAGGACGCGGGCACGATATTGGCCCCAGTGGGTCAGCGGCGCCTCTACGCTGGCATCCCCGACGGCACACAGCCAATCAGGTAAGCGTCCCGCTGCGATATCCTCGCTGGTCAGCCCAAGGCTCTCCAGTCCGAGACCGTCGAGGCGTGGTTGTCGCCCTGTCGCCACGAGGATCTCGTCAGCCTCGAACATGGATGCCCCGTCCGGACTGTTGGTCCGGATCGTGATTTCACCGCCATGGATACGACCGAGGCCAGTGTCTGCGGCCCGTTTCCGGCTGCGGTCGGTGACCTCGGCTCTCAGATCGACTCTGACCCCTGCTCTTTCAAGCGCCTCGGTGACATGCTGGCCCGCGAACGGTTCGTGACCGGCCAGAAGGCCACCACCGCGAACGAGCATTCGCACTCGTGCACCCAGTGCGGCCATCCAGGTCGCGGCCTCAACTGCGACGACTGTGTGTGATCAGCTTTAAGTAGGCCGTTCCAGGTCCGGAACTCATCCATTTCAGTGTCTGGATTCCAGCCGAAAGAGCACGAAAAATCTACGTGTTTCCCCTGCAGAACCTGATGAGCCGTCAGCGGTGTGAGTTCTGCGCGTCCCGCCCTGGATTCGCTGACAGTGATTGCGGCTACCGGAGCACAGAACGTGTTCGTGGGTCTTGGCGAGATGCCTTGATTGAGCGAAAACGATGTACTCGGCAACCGGCCCAAGCTGGGAGGCGTCTCTACGTCACCCCATCACCAGGGATTCGCCAGCTGCCACTGTTCGAACCAATACCGGTCGCCCTGGTAGTGCGATTTGGCGGGCCTGGATCCCTTGAGGTCCGAATGCGCGTCCAGCCAAGCGCGGACAAGGCCGGGCACGTGATCCATTCGATCGCGCCAATCGTCGAGTACCAGCAGAAGCACGGCGCCGTCCTCGGCAGTGAGCCGGCATGAGTAGTTCGGCAGCCCGTCTGTGTTCTGCGAATGCGTATAGCTGATCTGCTCGCAGCCAGTGGTGAGATAGAAGCGGATGTACTCCCCCGACACGTCGGAGCACAGCGACTTGAAGTCCTGATACCTGCTGAGCCACTCCGGCATCCTATATTCGGTCATACGTTCTATTATGCGCCCACCGTGAGTGATTGTGAACCGGATGGGCTCCTGCGCCCAATTGCCTCAGCCTCACTTCCAAAATAGTTCCCCCTCGAGCAATCCAGTCGCGACAGCCCTCCGAATCAGACGTGATTGCCCGTTGCAGACGACTTCTGCTTCCACCGCCAGGAAAGGAACACGAATGACGACCATGAAGCGCACACGCACCCGGACCATCATCGGTGCCACAATCGCTGCCCTGACCGTGACCGTCGGACTCTTCACCGCTCCGGGTGCAGCCTCGGCGGCTGAGAATCCACAGGTGACCTCGACCGAGACCTCCAGCTCACTGATCGAGGGACCACTCGTCGATCTGGGAGATCTGATGAACCTCATCGGCTCCATCAACATCGGACAGTTCCAGTAACGGCCAACGCAGTGCTGCGCACCCTTGAAGCACTGCCCGCCACCTTCGTCCCTGCAGCACTCCCCCACCCGATGTGAAAGACCTGATGACTGACGACTCTTCTCGAATCGAACTCACCTCCGCCCAACGAGGCATCTGGTACGCCCAGAAGATCGAGCCCGACAATCCGACATTCCAAATCGGGCTGTACGTCGACATTCGCGGACCGCTCGATGTCAACGTGATGCGCCGTGCCGTCGGCACCACCGTCTCAGAGGCCGATTCGCTCAACGTCGTGTTCCGTGAAGACGAACAGGGTGCCTACCAGCAGCACGGTCCCGCACGCAGTCATCTCCATGTCCACGATCTGCGCGGAGAGCCCGAGGGCGATCCAGCCGCGACTGCTCGCGCCATGATGGACGACGATCTCAGCACCGTCCACGATCTCGAAGACGGGGAACTGCTCAGGTCCGAACTGTTCCACCTCGACACCGACCACTGGATCTTCTACCAGCGCGCCCATCACCTCATCGTCGACGGGTACTCCGCGATACTCGTCCTGCGGCGTGAATCCCAGCTCTACAGTCAGCTGATCGGCCCGGCGACCGGGATTTCGGAGTCGCCCTTCGGCAGCCTGGAGGACTTGGTGGCGGAGGAAGCCGAGTACCGTTCATCCGATCGTTTCCACACCGACGCCGACTTCTGGACGCAGACGCTCTTGGAATCGGAGCCAGCCACCGGTCTGGCCGGGCACCCACCGGCAGCGGCGAAACAGCTGGTCACGGTCAATGCCGAAATACCCCAAGAACTGGCCCGACAACTGGCACGAACTCGTTCGGCTCCGACGATCATGCTCAGCGCCGCAGCAGCCTACCTGCACCGAATGACCGGCCGGCAGGCCATCTCTGTGGGGCTTCCGGTCACGGCCCGGCGCAGCGCCCTGGCCAAATCGGTCCCGTCGATGATGTCCAAGATTCTGCCTGTGCAGCTGATCACCACACCCGAGACCACGGTCGACGAACTCATCGAGAATGCGGGCTCCGCGCTCCGCCGGACCCTCATCCACCAACGCTTCCAATATCAGGAACTCGACACCGACACCGACTACATCGGGCCTTCGGTCAACATCTTCCCAATGGTCGACGACATCGACTTCGGTGCAGCATCTGCGTCTCTTCATCTCCTGTCAACGGGACCGGTCGATGACCTGTCGATCATCATCCACGGCTTGGGAGCGGACACGCCCTCCTCCAGCGGGAATGACCAAGCCGCTATCATCCGCTTCGAGGCGAACGCCGCGCTCTACAGTCACCAGAGCCTCACCGAGCACCTGCGGCAGTTCATCTCCGTGCTCTCCCAATTCAATCCTGCGCAAGCACAGCCCTTGGCCGAACTGTCGCTGATCGACGATACGGAATCTGCCGAGCTGATCGCCGGCGGGCAGGGCCGAACTCAGGATGTTCCCGGCCATACCGTGGTCGAGGAGTTCACCACGCATGCCCGAAAGTCTCCTCTCGCCACCGCTGTCGTGGCCGTAGACGGTCAGATGAGCTTCGCCGAACTCGATCGCCGTTCGACTCAGCTGGCCTGCCACCTCCGGGAGCTCGGTGCCCGTCCGGGCGCGCGCATCGCTGCGCGCCTGGGCCGGACGACGGCTCTGCCCGTCGCCGTGCTCGGGATTCTCAAGGCGGGTGCGGCATTCGTGCCGCTCGATCCCGACTACCCTGCGGCCCGGATAGAAGCGATGGTCGCTGACGCCGGTCCGGTTCTCGTGCTGAATTCCTCATCGGTGACCGGCCCCGGCGGAGAGACCACGGTGACCACCGGTGCTCCTGTGATCGATCTGGATTCCGACCAGCTCTGGGAGAGTCTGTCAGTCGATTCATCCCCGACATCGACTGGGAGCGTTCCTGCTGCAGACGACCTCGCCTATGTGATCTTCACCTCCGGGTCGACCGGTCGGCCCAAGGGCATCGGCGTCGAGCACCAGTCCCTCCTCAACCTCTTCCACAGTCACGTGGAGTCCATCTTCACCCCCGCGGTCGAGAGACTCGGGCGCGGATTGCGCGTCGCCCACACCGCGGGGATCTCGTTCGATGCTTCGTGGGATCCCCTGCTGTGGCTGTTCGCCGGTCATGAACTCCACCTCATCGACTCACTCACCCGCCGCGATCCGGAAGCACTGACCGAGTACTTCTCGACTCACCGCATCGACTCCATCGAGACGACGCCCTCGTTCGTCAAGGCCCTCCTGGCACACGGCACCTTCAGCGGCGACGAGCATCCCAGCGTCGTGGCGCTGGGTGGAGAAGCCGTCGAAGCCGCCTTGTGGCGTGAACTCGCCGCGTTGGACGATGTGACCTTCTACAATCTCTACGGTCCCGCAGAGACCACCGTCGACAGCCTCACCGCCCCCATCGTCTCCGGCTCTGTCCCGGTGCTGGGCCACTCCGTGGCGAACACCAGACACTACGTCCTCGATTCTCGGCTGAGTCCCGTGCCCGCGCAGGCACAGGGAGAGCTCTACATCGCCGGACTCAACCTGGCACGCGGCTACGTCGATCGTCCTGGAACAACGTCCGAACGATTCATCGCCGACCCCTTCGCCGACGACGGATCCAGGATGTATCGCACCGGAGACATCGTCCGCAGACCCCTGACCGGTGGCATCGAGTTCCTGGGGCGAGGCGATGAGCAGATCAAACTTCGTGGGTACCGCGTCGAGACCTCAGAGGTCGAGCTGGCTCTCCAGGCTGATGAGAGGATCCGTTCCGCGGCCGTCGTCCTGGGACAGAATCAGGCTGGCTACGATCAGCTTCTCGGGTACGTCACCGCGAACAGCGACATCGACATCGCCGAGGTGCGCCGGAGCATGAAGACCCGTGTGCCGGACTACATGGTGCCGTCGTTCATCATGCGCATCGAGCGCATTCCGCTCACGGTCAACGGCAAACTGGACCGACGGGCACTTCCAGAGCCCGAATCGTCGCAGGCCGAATCCGAGGCGCCAAGGGACGCAACAGAGCAAGCCGTCGCCGCGGCCTTCAGCCAGGTGCTGGGAGTGGACTCCATCGGCATCGATGACGACTTCTTCGAACTCGGAGGACACTCGTTGCTGGCGACTCAGCTCGTCGCCTCCCTGCGGACGAGCTTCGCGGCGGCTCCGGCACTCCATGAGGTGTTCCAGCACCCCACTGTCCGCGAACTCAGCGCCACCCTCGACCCGAACGCTGACTCGGCCGACCCCGGCCGTGAACTCGTCGCCGCGGACCGACCTTCCTCGGTCCCACTCTCATACGCCCAGTCCCGCCTCTGGTTTCTCAACCAGTTCGACACCGCTTCCGCTGCGTACAACATTCCGCTCACCCTGCGCATCCGAGGAGACCTGAACTCCACCGCTCTGCATGCCGCCATCAACGACCTCGTCGCACGGCATGAGAGCCTGCGCACCGTCTTCCCCTGGACGGCGGGACAACCCGAACAGGTCATCCTCACCACCGCCGAGGCGCAGATCGCCATGCCCATCATCGAAATCAGCGAAGAGCTCGTCGACCACACCGTGAATGCGGAAGCCACACGGGGATTCGACGTCTCGACCCAGCTTCCGATCAGAGCTCTCCTGATCAGACAGGGCGCCGAGGACCATCTCCTGCTCCTGACACTGCACCACATCGCCGCGGACGGCTGGTCACTGCGCCCCTTGGCCAACGACCTCTCGACGGCATACCGCGACCGTGACCGCGGACACGACCCTGTCTTCACGCAGCTGCCGGTCCAGTACGCCGACTACGCTCTCTGGCAGCGCGAAACACTGGGTGCCGAGGACGACCCGGACAGTGCGATCGCCGATCAGTTGGCCTTCTGGAAGAACACGCTCACCGGTGCACCTCTGGAACTCAGGCTTCCGGTCGATCGTCCCCGCAGCACACGCACGACCGGTCACGTCTCCCGTGCGATTCCGATCGAGATCAGTCCTGCGAGCCATGCCGGTCTGCGCCGACTCTCGGCGGACCGCAACGCCAGCTTGTTCATGGTGCTGCAGGCAGCATTCGCCGTCCTGCTGGACAAGCTCGGTGCCGGCAGCGACATCCCCATCGGCACACCCGTGGCCGGGCGAACTGAGACGAAACTCGACGAACTCATCGGCTTCTTCGTCAACACGCTGGTGCTGCGCACAGACACTTCGGGCAATCCGAGCCCCGTCGACGTCATCGATCGGGTGCGCGCATTCAACCTCCCTGCCTACGCCAATCAGGATGCGCCCTTCGAACGCGTCGTCGATGAGATCAGCCCACCTCGGTCGGAGAGCCTCCACCCCCTGTTCCAGGTGATGCTGACCCTGCAGAACACCGCGCCCGTCGATATCGACATGGGTCGCCTCGACGTCGAAGCCGCACCCGGCCCGGAAGTGTCTGCGGCGAAGTTCGACCTCCTCCTCGATCTGGCCGAACTCGATCCCCAAGACGGGGCGCGCAGTAACTCTGCGCACCGCGACGGCGAGGCCCCCGGCATCGTCGGTTCCCTGGAATTCGACTCCGCACTCTTCGATGAATCCACCTCCCAGGACATCGCTGCACGGTTCCTGCGCGTCATCGAGGCGTTCGTCACCGGCCCGCACCGTCTCCTCTCAGACCTCGACGTGCTCAGTCCGAGGGAGCGCGAGTCCCTCCGCAACGAGAGCCGCGGACCCGATCGAGACCCTGTCGAGTCGACGATCATCGACGCGTTCGAATCGACGATCAAGCGCCATCCTGACCGTCAGGCGCTGGTCTCCGACTGCACCGAACTGACCTTCTCAGAACTCGGCTCTCTCGTGAGAGGTCTCGGCCGCGGACTCGCCCGCCATGGGATCGCGCGGGGGGATACTGTCGCGATCGCGCTGCCCCGGTCCGCCGATGCCATCGCAGTGCCCCTGGCGGTGCTGCGCATCGGCGCAATCGCCGTACCCATCGACCTCAGCTATCCGCAGGAGCGAATCCGACTGATCCTCGACGAGAGCGACGCCGACGCCGTCATCGTCGACCCCTCCGATGTCTCTCTGCGTCCCGAGAACGCCATCAGCATCACCGACCTCTGTGACGGCCACGTCGATGCCCAAGGCGGCGAGACCCTGACGGGCCGACTCGACACGGCCCTCGACCACGGTCGTCCGGATCCTGACGACCGGGCCTACGAGATGTACACATCGGGTTCCACCGGCACTCCCAAGGGCGTTGCCGTGGCCCACCGGTCACTGATGAACCTCTTCGCTCACCATCGGGCCACGATTTTCGCCGAGGCCGGACTCGACGATGCACCGGTGAAGGCCGCGCACACCGCCGGGCTGGGCTTCGACGCCGCTTGGGACCCGATTCTCTGGCTCGTGGCCGGGGCGAACCTGCACATCGTCGGCGACGAAGTGCGCAGAGACGCCGAAGCACTGGTCCAGTACTGCCGCGCGCACCGAATCACAGTGCTCGAAACCACCCCGTCCTTTCTGCGACAGCTCATCACCTCGGGGCTCTTCGACGCAGAGGCCGACAGCGACACCACTCCGCTGTCGATTGCTCTCGGCGGAGAGGCTGTCCCCGACGAACTCTGGCGCGAACTGGCCGACACTGCTGCCGTCAATGCCTACAACTTCTACGGGCCCACCGAATTCACCATCGACTCCCTCACGGCACCAATCGAGGGAGCCCACAGCACGATCGGCCACCCGATCAGAAACGTTCAGGCCATGGTGCTCGACCGCCATCTGCGCGAAGTCCCTCACGGAGTCGTCGGCGACCTCTATCTCGCCGGTGACGGAATCACCTTGGGATATGTGAACCGGGCGAAGGAGACCGCGCAGCGGTTCCTCGCCAATCCGAACGCCTGCGGCGAGCGCATGTACCGGACCGGTGACCTGGTTCGTCGGACCGCGGGCGGAGGCCTCGACTTCATCGGCCGCGACGACGATCAGATCAAGCTGCGCGGGTACAGGATCGAACTCGGCGAGGTGGAGAATGCATTGGCGGGGGCCCTAGGTGTCGAGCAGGCGGCGGCTATCGTCGACAATCCTCACGACCCGCAATCTGCCCGACTCATCGGCTACTACACCGGAGACGCCGATGAGAGCACCATCCACGACCATCTGGTCGCCCGGCTCCCGACCCCGATGGTTCCACGACTGCTCATCGGCGTCGACACCATCCCCCTGACCGCCCACGGCAAACTCGACCGCGGCCGGCTGCCCGCACCCACCATGTCGGGGCAGCAGGAGTCTCGCCGCGCTGCCAGGACACCGGAGGAACGCACCATGTGCCGGCAGTTCTCTACAGTGCTCGGAGCAGAGGAGGTCGGACTCGATGACGACTTCTTCGAACTCGGCGGACACTCGCTGCTGGCGGTGTCGCTCATCGGTCGCATCCGTGAGGCCTTCGACACCGATCTGCCGCTGCGAGCCATCTTCGATGCACCCACTCCCGCGGCTCTGCTCCGCCGTCTCGACGCTCCCGAGCACACACCTCAGTTGTCCCTCGCCGAGGCGGCAGCCGCTCCCGCCCGTCCCGACGATGGCGCAGCATCAATGAGCCTCACCGAGTGGAGACGGTCCTCGCTCAGCACTCGACCGCACCTGATCCCACTGTCCTACGGGCAGGCGCGCATGCGCTTCCTCAACCAGCTCGACACCGGGGCCTCCGACTACAACATCTCGCTGGCGGTTCGCTTCGCTGGGGATCTGGACCCCGAAGCCCTCGGCCAAGCTCTGACGAACGTGATCGCACGACACGAGATCCTGCGCACCGTCTACCCGACGGTCGATGAGACACCGGTCCAGCACATTCTGCCGCCGACAGCGGGACAGAACATCATGGACCGCTTCGTCACGGACTCGCCTGCCGCAACCGCAGAGACCTTGGCAGAACAGGCGGCACTCGGCTTCGACCTGAGCACGGACCTGCCACTGCGCGCGTCCCTCTTCGACGAGGGCGAGGAATGGGTCCTCCACCTCGTCATGCACCACATCGCCACCGATGGGGCCTCGCTGCGACCGCTGACGCAGGACCTGTCCACCGCCTACGCCGCACTGCGGGGCTCCGCCCATCCCATGCAGCGCACACTCGACGTCCAATACTCCGACTTCGCTCTGTGGCAGCGCCACGTGCTCGAGGAGCAGCAGAACCCAAGTGAGCAGGACGGTCGGCAGGAAGGTGAACAGAACTCACTGCTGGAGCGCAAACTCCAGCTCTGGTGTGACCACCTCGCCGGAATACCGACCGAACTCCCCCTGCCCTCGGATCGGCCACGCCCACACGGTGCTCGCCAGCCCGGGCACCACCATCGCTTCAGCCTCGGCGACCGCACGACGCAGCGTTTGGCTGCGCTCGCCGCGGACAACGGCGCCAGCCTGTTCATGGCACTGCACTCCATGCTCGCCGGCTTCCTCGGCAGGCTCAGCGGCAGCGAGGATGTCGTCATCGGCACTCCCAGCGCCGGTCGTTCGGATCCCGAACTCGAAGACATCGTCGGGCTCTTCGTCAACACCGTTCCGATTCGCAGCGATATCTCTGCCCAGCCCGATCTGCGCACGCTTCTGGCACGCACCCGGACCGCGGTGATCGAGGCATTGGAACTCGACGACGTGCCGTTCGAACGCCTCGTCGAAGCCCTCAATCCGCCCCGCGAGCTGGGACGTCATCCGCTGTTCCAGACCATGTTGTCCCTGGAGAACTCGGCGACGCCGAACCTCGATCTCCCGGGAGTCGACACGAGCATCGAGCCGGAGGTCGAGACCGGAGATGCCAAGTTCGATCTCTCGTTCACCTTCCACCAGAGCGCCCCGGGCGCCGGTCTGGACGCCGTGCTCGACTTCAACTCCTCGATGTTCGACACCGAGACCATCGCCGAGCTGTGCGAGCGGTTCACCCGGTTCGTCGACGAGGCGGTGAGCGCTCCGGATCGCCCGATCCACGACATCTCCCTCCTGGGTACCGCCGAGGTGGAGCAGGCCATCGATGAACTCACCGGTCCCGTCCCCACCACCTCGGCGCCCCTGATCCTTGACGTCTTCGCAAGCACAGTGCGCAGGATGCCCGATGCCATTGCAGCCCAGGACGCCCAAGTCTCGCTGTCGTTCCGCGAAATCGACGAGGCCTCCGAGCTGCTGGCACACGAACTCATCGGCTGCGGTGCGGGACCTGGTGCCGTGATCTCGGTTCGCCTGGGCCGCGGGGTGGGTATCATCGTCGCCACCCTGGCCGTGCTCAAATCCGGGGCCGCCTTCAATCCGATCGACATCGACTATCCGGTCGGGCGCACCACTGCAATCCTGTCCGATGCGCAACCGGTCATCGTCGTGGCCGCAACCGGGACCGCTGAGGCTCTTGCCCCTGTTCTCGTCGATGCCGGGATCACTCCGACAGTCATCGAGGTCTCACCGGCCACCGGTGCGGTGAACACCGCTGCCCCGGCAACCGCAGCGCAGGTGGAGCACTCGCCTCGGACATCACAGTCCGACCCGACTGCCTATGTCACCTTCACCTCCGGTTCGACCGGTCGGCCGAAGGGCGTCCAAGTCGGCCATCGGGCCCTCGCGAACCTGCTCGCCTCCCATCGCGGAACGTATCTGCCGACTCCGAGGTCCGAAGACGAGCAGATCGCTGTGGCCCACACGACCGGAATCGGGTTCGATGCCGCGTGGGATCCCCTGCTGTGGATGGTCGTGGGACATCATATCCACATCGCTTCCGAGCAGGTCCAACGTGATCCACAGCAGCTCGCGCACGATCTGCTGCACCTGAGCATCCGATTCTGGGAGACGACTCCCAGCTACCTGCGCCAGCTCACGACCGAACCGGAATTCCTTCGCCTGCTCGAGAAGGCTGCAGCTGCCGGCACCACCGTCACTGTCGCCCTCGGGGGCGAGGCTATCGACGGGGGCCTCTGGGAGTGGCTGCGCGATCAGCCCGGCATCACCGCACACAATCTCTACGGCCCCACCGAGACCACGGTCGACGTCTTCGCCGGCCCGGTCTCCTCCTCGCCGACACCGGTGCTCGGCTCACCGCTCCCGAAGATGCGCGGGTATGTGCTCGATGAGCGACTGCACCATGTGCCCGCCGGAACGACCGGAGAGCTCTATCTCGCGGGGCCCCAGCTGGCTCACGGATACCGTGGTCGTCCGGGGTTGAGCGCCGAACGTTTCGTCGCCGACCCGTTCGGCTCCGCCGGCGAGCGCATGTACCGCACCGGAGACCTCGTCGTGCGTGAGCGGGGCGGGCAGCTGAGTTTCCTCGGTCGCAGCGACAGCCAGATCCAGCTGCGCGGATTCCGAGTCGAACTCGGGGAGGTCGAGCGCGCACTGCGCTCCACCACGGGCGTCAAAGACGCACTCGTTCGCCCTGTCGGCGATGATCCCGCGAGCATGCAGCTCATCGGCTACATCGTCGCCGACCGGGTCGAGACGACTGAAACGGTCGAGACCACTGACCCGACAGTGTCGACGGCAGAGCCTCAGGAGGTCCTCGCCGACGAGACTCGACGTCACGCGCGTTCGACCCTGCCCACCTATATGGTTCCGACGCGCATCGTCGTCATCGACGAGGTGCCTCTGACGACCCACGGCAAGGTCGACGAGGCGGCACTCCCCGACCCATCAGCGGCGGCGGTCGGCTCCCGGCTGGAACCCCGAACACCCCAGGAGGAGACCGTGGCGATGGTCTTCGCCCGGGTCCTGGCGCTGCCACGTGTCGGGGTCGACGAATCGTTCTTCGAACTCGGCGGGCATTCATTCCTCGCCCGGCCCCTCATCGCGGCTGTCAATGATGCCCTCGGTGCCGAGCTGTCGGTTCAGTCCCTCTTCCGCTCCCCGACCGTCGAACAGTTGGTGGTCGAAGCAGCCCAGGGCACCGCGAACTCCATCGACGACAGTCTGCAGCGTCTGCTTCCGCTGCGCACCTCGGGTTCGAAGTCGCCTCTGTTCGCTGTGCACCCGGCCACCGGCATCAGCTGGGGCTTCGCTTCGATGCTCCACGGTCTCGATGCGCAGCGCCCGCTGATCGGACTGCAGATGCCGGGGCTGGCCCCGGACGATCCAGACGAGATCACTGCGAGCACACTGACCGAGCTCGCCGATGACTACATCATCCAGATGCAGTCGGTGCAGCCGGCCGGCCCCTACCACCTGATCGGCTGGTCCTTCGGCGGCGTCCTGGCTCACCGTCTGGCCACCCGACTGCAGGAGAAGGGTGAGGACGTGGCATTCCTCGGCGTTCTCGACGCCTTCCCCATGGGGCAGGACACCAACGCCGATGTGGGCGAAGGGGCAGCGCTGTGGGCGAACTATCTCCAGACCCACTACCCGGGCACTCCCGAAGAGACCGAGGGCCTCGATGACGCCCAGGCACTGGAGTTCCTGCGCCGGCACGGTGATCCTCTCGGCAATGTGTCGCCGGGAACCATCTCCTCGATGACCCGAGGCTTCCTCACTGTGGCGCAGCTGATCCGAGAAACACCGCTTGAACGGTTCGACGGCGACCTCAGCCTCTTCGTTGCGACCGACGAGGTGCCACACGGAACCCCGGCACCGGAATCATGGGGCCCCTTCGTCACCGGCGACATCCACGTCACCGATGTCGCGGCCCGACACTCGGACATGCTGACCACAGCAGCGCTTGCAGAAATTCTTCCCGTGATGGCAATCCACTTGGATGAGGGCGCCGAATCACAGACGAGACCAATCAACTCCAAAAACAGAAGAACCCCGCCCCGGAAACACCAGTAGGAGCTGAAGACACATGAACAACCCCTTCGACGACACCACGGCAACCTTTCGCGTGCTCGTCAACGAGCTCCAGCAGCATTCACTATGGCCCTCGTTCGCCGATGTGCCCGCGGGCTGGGTCGTCGCCTGCGGGCCGGCCGACCGAGAGGAATGCCTCGACTTCGTCGAACAGAACTGGACGGACATCACCCCGCGTCGGCTCGCCGAGATCGCCTCCTAGTGATCAGCATTGACCAGCTGAGCAAGAACTACGGCACATTCAGAGCACTCGACAAAATCAACCTACAGGTCGACCAGGGACAGATCTTCGGCCTCCTCGGCCCCAACGGCGCCGGTAAGACCACGACCGTCAAAATCCTGTCCACGCTGGTGCGCCCCGACTCCGGAGAGGCCGTCATCGCGGGGAACTCGGTGACGGCCGATCCCACCGCCGTTCGCGCCAGCATCGGCCTGTCGGGACAGTACGCGGCGGTTGACGAGAAGCTCACCGGCCACGAGAACCTCGTCATGGTCGGCCGTCTCTACGGGATGAGCCGGCAGGAGTCACGAGCCAGGGCCCGTGAATTGCTGCACGAGTTCGCAATCGTCGACGTCAAAGATAAGCGTGCGGGAGCCTATTCGGGAGGTATGCGACGCCGTCTCGACCTGGCCTCGGCCTTGGTCTTTCGACCACCAGTGGTCATTCTCGACGAACCCACCACGGGACTCGACCCGCGCGGGCGACTCGACACCTGGGACGTCATCTCCACTTTGGTCGGAGAAGGAACGACGGTGCTGCTGACAACCCAATACCTGGAAGAGGCCGACCAGCTGGCAGATAGAATCGCCGTCATCGACTCCGGCAAGGTCATCGCTGAAGGGACCTCTGATGAACTCAAGGTCAGCCTCGGCGCCGAACGCATCACACTCACCCTTGCCCGCAGGGACTCGCTCGACGAGACCCTGCGGATTCTCGAACGGATCATCGGAGTCTCGAACCGCGCGCAGACCGACTCGACGGGAATGCGTCTCACTGTGCCGGCGCCACTCGGCCAGAAGACACTGCTGCAGGTTCTCGATGCTCTGAACAGCGGCGGAATCCTCGTCACCGAGGCGGCCCTGAGCCGACCGACACTCGACGACGTGTTCTTGGACCTGACGGGAAAACCCGCCTCACCGGAGACCTCGCCATCACAGTCTGCGGATGCCGAGGTGGACGTATGAGCACACTGACCTCCGCGGCACGTGACAGTTCCGTCATCGCCTGGCGCAACCTGCTCACTGTGCGTCGCACTCCCGGAGCTCTGGTCACCGGCATCGTGCAGCCGGTGATCTTCGTGTTCCTCCTCGCGTTCGTCTTCGGCGGCAGCCTGGGTGGGGCGCCCTATCGGGAGTTCCTCATCGGCGGGATCCTGGCCCAGACCCTGACATTCAATTCCTCATTCACCGCCGTCTACCTCGCCAAGGACCTCCAGCTCGGACTCATCGACCGGTTCCGATCACTGCCGATGTCACGCGTGGCCGTCATCCTGGGGAGGACGACGTCCGACTTGGCCACCGGCTCGATCTCGATCGTCGTGACCATGGTCTGCGGACTCATCATCGGCTGGCGCATCACCGAAGGTTTCGGTTCAGCACTTCTGGCTATCCTTCTGCTGCTGCTCTTCGGCTTCGCCATGTCGTGGATCGGGGCGTTCATCGCGCTGACCGCCCGAAGCGTCGAGGTGGCCCAGAGTCTCGGTCTGATCTGGCTCTTCCCCGTCACTTTCCTCTCCGGCGCCTTCGTCTCGGTCGACTCACTGCCCGGACCACTGCAGGCGATCGCCTCATGGAATCCGGTCACTGCGGTGGCCACCAGCGTCCGAGAACTCTTCGGCAATGTCTCTCCCGCTGGCTACACCTCGGGCACGGGCTGGGCGGCAGACAACCCGATTCTCTACGCGGTGATCAGCTGCGTGGCAGTCATTGCCCTCTTCTCCACCGTTGCCGTGTCCCAGTACCGGAGAATCAGCAGGAGATGACTCGGCAGCAGAGGATCGAGACCAGTATCGAGTATCTGATATGCGATGTCGGCACACTGAGCCAGGCTCGTGAGGACCATCGTTGGCTGGACTCTCTGTTGTCGCCCGCCGAAGCCGCCCACTCGAATCGGCTTCGACAAGCCGCAGACAGGGCTGCCTATCGGAGCGGACATCTCCTGTTTCGCCTCATGGCCGCTCGGCGTCTGGGCATCGAACCACGAGACGCTGGAGAGCTGACGTTCACTCGCACATGTCGCACCTGCGGCGGTCCCCACGGAAAGCCGCAGATCATGGGTGCAGAACTCAGCCTGTCCCGTTCGGGTGACATGGTGGCGGTCACCTCGGCGCCTTCGTCATCTCCCATCGGCATCGATATCGAACACATTCCGAACGAGGTCTTCTCGGGTTTCGACGAATACGTGCTGACATCGGGCGAATCCCTGTCCCCCGGCGCGAACACCACCCGCAGACGCATCGAGCTCTGGGTGGCCAAGGAAGCTGCGCTGAAGACAACCGGTGACGGGCTGAATGTGGAACCCAACGGTCTCGAGGTCGTTGGAACCGACCGTGAGGCGCCACTCGTTCCCGGGTCCGTGCACTGGGCGGCCTCGATCAGAGCTCCCGAGCATCCGGAGCTCAACCGGCTGAGCCTGGCGACCGTCCCCTGTCCTCCGTCTCATGCAGCCGCATTGAGTTGTGCCGACCGACTGCCTGTCACCTCAACGAGCCTGTCGGACGTTCTCATCGGCTGACGACGGTTTGCGCCATCAGCGGGCCGAGTATCCGGTGGCAACGAGCCAAGCGGGAAGGTCGAGGGTCTTCGGCGCGATGCTGCGCACTCCGTCCAGGTCGGCTTGGTATGCCGGGGTTTCGGCGAACCACCGGAACATCGCCTGCATGTCCGCGTCCCCTTCGAGTGCTTCGATCGGAAGTTCCTCGTATCGAGCGGAGAGTCCCGTGTGCTCACCGAAAGCGCGTGCGATCTCAGTACCGGTGCGTTCATCACCGGCGATCTCGATTGCGCCTCCACGAATGTCGGCAGTGCCCAGCAGTGCGGACGCGGCCACAATGCCGATATCGCGAACAGCGATCATCTGCAGTTTGATCCCGTCGGGCAGGGGCAGTCTGAGGACGAGTTCGCCCTTGTCGAGCTGGGGCCCCATCGCGGCGAGGTTGTCCATGAAGAACACCGGTCGGATCAGAGTCACCGCCATATCGAGGTCTTCCAAGTACGCCTCGACGCGACGCTTGGATTCGAAGTGCGGGACGCCCGAATTCCGCTCGGCCCCACCGACGGAGTTGAAGACGATGTGCGGCACACCTGCTGCTGCCGCAGCTTGGGCCAGGGCCAGACCCTGTTGCGTCTCGCCTTCGGTGTCTCCGCTGCCCATACCCCCGGGCGGGAGTGTCATGAAGAAGAATGCTGTGGCTCCCTCCAGAGCGGCAGCCAGGGATGTCGGTTCATCGGCATCGGCATACGCCAGCTCAACCCCGCGATCGGCGAGGGATCGAGCCCGTTCAGATTCGGGGCTGCGCACCAGCGCCCGAACGTGCGCCCCCTGATCCACCAGTGCATCGACGACGGCGCCACCCTGCTTTCCGGTTGCACCGAAAACTGCGATGGGTCCTTGTGTTTCTGCTGCCATGATTCACTCCTCACATTGTGCCTGCGTCTGTGTCATTGTCTGTGACGGCGTTCAATATGGAGTCCCGCTGAGCATACCGGCGACTAGGCCGAGCACCGCGATGACGGCCAGAACAATGACGAGTACACGTTTGCGCATACTCCCGATTCTACGGGGGACGTCTGGGCTGTGTCTTGGCCTCGGATCACCGGTCGGTCGACTCCAACTTGCCGCGACGATTGCGTTTGATGTGCCCCAATCGGATGGCTTCGCGCACCGCCGAGCGGAAACGTCCGGGCCCCCAGTGACGGGCACCGATAGCGCGGTGGAGCTCCGTCTCCGAGACCGGCTGCATGTCGCGAACGTAGTCGATGATGCCCTGCACCTCATTGGCCGAGACTTCGGGAGGGACATCACGGGAGGAGACTGACGGCCACGGGGCATATGCCCCGGCCGAACCCGGCCCCGGACGCAGCCGGTCGCGTTTCCTCATCTCCTGGCGCCCTGCCCCTGTCGTCGGCTCCACGGTGCCGTCAGCATCCGAGCCTTGGCCGGCACCCGCCTCTGCGGCCATCTTCTCCTCGACCTTCCCCTTGGCCCCATCGGCATCTTCGGCGGTGAGCGGGCGGGCGATATCCTCGAGGTTCGCCCCCTCGGCCTTGACTCCGAGGAAGATCTCCGCGATGCCACCCAATGCCATGACTCCGGCGCCGATGCAGAAGGCCATGGCAACCAGGGACCGGTTGCCGGATTCGATCATCCCGCCGAAGAGCAGCAGTCCGGCGATGCCGCCGGCGGCTGTGCCGATGGCGTAGAAGAATGCGATCGCCAGTGCCCGGGTCTCCATCGGGAAGATCTCGCTGACCGTGAGATATGCCGCGCTGGCACCGGACGAGGCGAGGAAGAAGCAGACGGCGAGGATGATGAGGAAGAACCAGGCATTGCCGATGTTCGCGTTGAAGACGAATGCCAGAATCACCGCTACGACTGCTGAGCCCAGATAGCTGAACGAGATCATCTGCTTGCGGCCGATCGTGTCGAAGAGCCTGCCGAGGACGACGGGGCCCGCGAAGTTGCTCAGCGACCACAGGATGATGAAGATCGGAACGGTCCCCGCAGCCACGCCGTAGAACCCGTGGAAAATCGTCCCGAGGTTGAAGGTGATTCCGTTGTAGAGAAACGCCTGCCCGACAAAGAGGACAAGGCAGAGGACAGCACGCTTCGGATAGAGCTTGAAGGCGACCTTCGCGAGCTCGGCGAAGGAGATCGTCTTGCGTTGGCGGATCGTAATAGTACGGTCTGGCTCGGGCAGACTCTGCTGCGTCGCCTCCTCGATGCCGGACTCGATGCCTTCGACGATCTTCTCGGCTTCGTCCTCCTGACCGTGGATGAAGAGCCACCGCGGACTTTCGGGCACATTCTTGCGGACGACAAAGACGAAGATCGACAGCAGCGCGCCGACGGCGAAGGCGAGTCGCCAGCCGATCATCTGCGGCAGGATGTCGGTGTTGAGGAAGAACAGGGTTGTTGCGGCACCGCCGGCAGCGCCGAGCCAGTAGGAGCCGTTGATGATGAGGTCGATGCGCCCGCGCACTCGGGCGGGGATGAGTTCATCGATGGCGGAGTTCACGGCCGCGTATTCGCCGCCGATCCCGGCTCCGGTGAGGAAGCGGACGAGGAAGAAGTACCAGGGTGAGAAGGAGAACGCGGTGGCGACGGTTGCCACCAGGTAGAGGATGAGGGTGATGAGGAAGAGTCTGCGGCGGCCGAACCTGTCGGTGAGCTGGCCGAAGACAATGGCGCCGACGCACGCTCCCAGCACGTAGATCGCACCCGCGGTGCCGATCTGCCCGGCGGTCATCGAGATGCCGCTGCCGTCCTCTGTCATTCGGGCGGCGACATTGCCGACCATGGTGACTTCGAGTCCATCGAGGATCCACACGCTGCCCAGACCGACGACAACCATCCAATGGAACCTGGCCCATGGGAGTCGGTCCATGCGGGCCGGCACATCGGTTGTGATGGTTCCGAGTTCAACATCCTTGCTCATCAGACACCTCGCTGCATCAGTTCGCACCGGCCAACTTTTCGCGCTATCTACCGGGGAGTCTAAGCAGACTCCCCGGCGCCGACAAGGGCTGGTTTTACGATCGTACGAGGAGTACTCTGCGCTGTTGATCGGAAGACGTGCTGAAGTTTATTCGCTTCGCCGAGCCGCACGGATGAGCACCACAGCGAGCACTGCACAGAGCAGGTAGATCACTCCGACGACCGCCCAGCCCAGCGAGAACCCAGCGGGCGAGCTCACCAACAACCCCATGGCCACCGGGCCGAGGGCGAAGCCGGTGAACATGCCGGCCGTGACCATCCCACTGGCCGAAGCCATCGACGTCGCTGGGATCGAGCGCATGAGAGCACTCATGAGAACCACAGAGACTCCGAGCGCCGAGGTGCCGTGCAGTGCCGCCGCAACCCACAGCATCCACGCCCAGCCGGATACCCCTGCACCGTAGAACATCACTGCGCCACCGACGGCGATGAAGGCAAGAAGCAGGAGCAGGCGGGGCCCCGATGCACCACGGGCCATCTGCCTGGCCCAACCCACGCGGGCGGCCACGCCGATCGCCCCGGCCACCGCCGCAGTGATACCGCCGAGGACGAGTGAGAATCCCAGTTCGCGCACTGAGAACAGCGGCATGTAGACATTGGTGGCCTGAACCCCTACCCCGTTGAGCAGGCCGAAAGCGGCGAGGGCCCACACCATGCCGGGGTAGCGCGACGGGGTGACGGGAACTGACTCGGCCGCCTCGGCGGTGGAGGTCTTGGGTTCGTCAGCCTCGGATTCGGCGGTGGAAGTGGTGGTGTCAACGGACCGCGAGGCTGCATCCGTGAGCAGCGGTGTCTTGCGCAGCGATCGCCACGACAGCACCATCAGAAAGAGAGGGACGAGTGCGATGAGCAGTGCCGCACCCCGCCATCCTGCAACCGCGGCCAACAGCGGAAAGGCCAGACTCGCCGTCAACTGGCTGACCTGGACTCCGGACTGTTTGATTCCCACCCAGCCGATGCGTTTGGACGTCGGGACGCGTTGGAGAAGGATCCGGTTGGTGACCCCGTTGGGGAAGGACTGGGCAATGCCCGAGGCGGCTGCGGCGATCAACAGCATCCAAAACCCCGCCGGGATCGCGACCAACATCAGTGCAGCTGCGGCGAGCACGAAGACCACGGTCATCAGAGAGTTGTCCGAGTGCTTGTCCGCAACTCGGCCCAAGGTCGCGTTGCCGATGGCCGCGCACGCGAAGCAGGCTGTGGCCAGCAGACCGAATTGGGCTTCCGAGATCCCGAGGTCGACGATGATCGAGTCGCTGACGGCGCTGAGCCCGTAGAGCATCAACGGCCCGGCACCGACGGCGCCCAAGAGCACCGTCAGCAGGCCCCGACTCGGCACTCGCTGCTCGTGTCTATCCACTCATCACTCCCCTCGTACCCTCATCCAGCATGGTAGGCGCCCGCGTGATTGGGGTGGCTTGAGTCCGAGTGGTGGCCACTTCACCGAGGTCGGTCAGGGCATGACGCAGCCGGCGACCAGCACCGTGGCGTAGGAGTAGAACACTGAGGAGAAGACGGTGACGAAGGCGGCGAGCACACTCACCAGAGCCACCACCGGCAGTACCCCGGATGTCATTTTGGCCGGTGAGACCAACTGCCGAATGCGGTCGGGTCCAGCGATATTGAGAGCATGGAGGCCGCCGAGGTGGTCGCTGAGGTTCGTGGGCTGCCCGATCTTGAGCAGCGCACTGGCCAGAGCCGGTGTGCCGGCGACCTGCTGTGCCCGGTCATCGGCAGCGATCTCGAGGTAGAGCGGGATGGAGGCGGCCACCTCGGCGAACAGGGGAATGAACGACAGCGGTCGCACGAAGGTGTCGACGATTGCCATGATCCGATGATGCCCACCCTCGACGTGGGCCTTTTCGTGCTCGAGCACGGCGGTGAGCTCGTTCTTCTCCAAGCTCGCGCACAGGGCTTCGGAGACGATTACGCCGCCGTATTTCTGCGGCAGGGAGAACGCGAAGGGGGTCCGGACGTCGAGGATGTTGAGTGAATGTCCGTTGATATCGGCGACCGCCGAGTCCCGGTGCAGACGCTGGGCGGCAGCCGAGTTCGCCTGCCTGCGACGAGTCCGCCGATGCAGCGCCCATACTACGGAGACAAGTGAGAGCACAAGCGGGAAGATGAGGAAGAGGACCACCGGAACCAAAGTGTCGACCTGCGCGAGCCCGGGGAACGGGCTGGCCGCGATGAGGCACCGCTGGCACACATCGGCGAGGGGAACGGGCAGAACATCCGGACCCTTGAACAGCGAGGCCGCCATGAGGCTCATCGCGGCCACGACCGCCCACCACATGAGGGGCACCAACAGGAGCCCGAGCACTGCCAGTCGCGGGACCCGCATGAGAACCGGCGCTGCAGCTCTCACCAGAAAGGGCCCGATCCAGGAGATGAGGGCGAACAGAGTGAGCGCGCCGACCCCGCTGAGCAGCAGACTCATCCGCGTTCATCCTTGGAGTTGAGGTAGCCGCGGAGAAGCTCGACATCCTCGGCACCGATGCCTTGAACGAAGTGCAGGATCGAGGCCGCCCGGTCTCCCCCGTTGACCAGCGCCTTCTGCATGAGCGTCGCCGCATGCTCTTCGCGGCTGATGATCGGAAGGTGCTGCACCGATCGGCCCTGTCGCTCACGCCGCACGAGGCTCTTGCGTTCCAGATTCGTCAGCACGGTCGCGATCGTCGTGTAGGCGGGAACATTGTCCAAGTCCTCGATGATCTGCCGGACTGTCAATGGGCCCTCATCCCACAGCAGGTCCATGACCTGCTGTTCGAGCGCACCGAGGCGGATCGGCGATGAATTTTCGGTCGAATCCGACACTGATGTCATGCCTGAGCGCTCCTTTCACGAATGGGTACTGGGCAGGAGAACTGCCCCTTGAGGCGGACGACCACCGCGACGAGCAACAGGATGATCGACAACACCGCCAGCACAGGCTGCAGCGGAGCAAAGTATGTGAGAGCCCCAGTGTAACCGAGCACCAGGAGCGCAATCTTGTTGCACACAGGGCAGCCGACGGCGAACCACCCGAGCATGCCGCCCACGGTGCCGAAGGTGCCCCCACCGGAGTCCGGAGCGGAAGTCCCGGGCTCGCGGACGTAGGTGGCGGTGAGCAGACCGATGAGGACCGAGGTGAGAATCCACATCGGATAGTCCCACCACACGGCCGGAATATCTCTGGCGAAGAACGAATTGGGGATGAGCACGGTGGACACACCGATGACGAACACAGAGACGACGGCCACCGCAATAGCCACGAGGATGCGGCGAGCGCCCCACATTCGAAGCGCCTGGGCCGCGTCGGAGAGATACGAGAACAGCACGAAGGTCCCTTCGTTGCGCAGTGCCGGACAATCTGATTACTATGGAAGCTAGTTTACTATGTACGGTAGTAAAGTTCCATGTCTGCCATGTCGCGGCGACTCGAATGCTCGCCGACCCGACTCTCCCGACCTTCCGACTCTTCCGCTTCGACTTCCTCAGGAGGATCCCATGATCCGATCCGCTCGCGGTCCCATGGTGTGGCTCGTCCCCTTGGCCGTAATCGTCCTCGCCGCGGTCCTCATCGGCGTGGTCATCGTCAATCAGGGCCCTTCCGAAGACGGCGCCAATGCCCAAGGTTCAGATTCGCAGAGCGAATCGGGATCCAGCGGAGACTCCGATTCCAGCGGCGAGTCCGGCCCGGGTGACGATATCGACCTGTCCTTCGTCGAGCACAGAGTCGAAGGCGATGACAGTGCAGCCGGCGACGTCGATGCGCCGGTGACCCTCGTCATGTTCTCCGACTACCAGTGCCACTACTGCGCCACCTGGAACGAGGAGACGTTGCCGACCATGATGGAATACGTCGAAAAGGGTGATCTGCGCATCGAGATGCGCGACCTCGCAGTCTTCGGCGGGGAGTCTGAGAGAGCCGCCCGCGCAGCCTATGCCGCCGGCCTCCAGGACAAATACTGGGAGTTCCACAACGCCATGTTCAAAGGCGGCAAACATCCCGCGAAATCCGAGCTCGATGATGACTCGCTGGTGTCCACAGCCAAGGATCTGGGTCTGGACCCGACCAAGTTCAAGGGAGACATGAACTCGGTGGAGGCCCACGACGAGTTCGATGCCGTCGCTCAGGAGGGCTCTTCCCTGGGAGTGGCCAGCACCCCGTCGTTCATCATCGGCGGCAAACCCCTCGTGGGGGCTCAGCCGACCAAGGAGTTCGTGAGCGCTGTCGATGATGCCCTCGCCGAGGCGGAAGGGTAAGGAAGCGTGCGACCACGGCCCATCGCCTCGGCGATTCTGCCACTCGCCCTCGCTGCTCTCCTCCCCCTCAGCGCCTGCTCTGCACTCGGCCAGGAGACCCAGTCCTCCGAGCCGAAGGCAGCTGGCTCACAGGCTCCGAGCTTCGAACCTTCGGGATCCGGAGCCGGCGCCGATACCGGGGCCGGCTCCGCTGCGCAGGGTGCAGGGAACGAGTCCGCAGCGGCGGCCACCGTCGACCCCGGCTGGGACGCCCCGGCCCAGGAAGCAGGAGGCACGTTCCTCTCCATGCATGAAAACGATGACAGCCTGGAATACCGCGCCGTTGACTCCAGCGGCGAGATCCTATGGACGGCGCAGCGTTCCCGCGCCTGCTCCGCCCACCTCGTCACCACCACCGCCGACGGCCCTATCGCAGTCCTCATGGACCAAGGCCCGACGACAGAAGACTCACTCACATCGACCGCGAGCGGCTATGACCTTCAGACCGGTCAGAAACGGTGGGGGCCGGTGGAAACGCCCGGCGCAATGCTGGGCAATGGCCTCGTCTTCGCGAGCGCACCGAAGGACTTCATCGGAACCGGCGGACCCCGTACCGCGCTCAATCCAGCCACCGGCGCTGTGGCCGCGGCTGAGGACGAGGACGAGGACGAAGTTCCGGGTGAGGGCGGGACTGAGAGTCCGGGTGAGAGTGACGACTCCAGGCCGCGGGTCATCGCTATGTTCGGTGAGCACCTGGTGCGCTCTCAGGGCAGCGACCTCGTCGGGGAGGACCTCGACGGGGACAGGCTCTGGACTCGGGCGGCCGTGGATTTCGGCATGTCCGCCGCCGAGGCTCGAGAGATTCCCTGGGAGCCGATCGGTACGTCTCATGCACTGCTGGGTGACGCCGGCAGCGAGGAACGAACCCTCGTCGATTTGGACTCGGGAGCAAGCGTCGATTCCGATATCTCCGGGGCCTGGTTCGACTCAGCGAGCAACACCCTGGTCACAGCAGGCTCTGATCTGCAGGGATTCAACAGTGACGGGACCGAACGGTGGAAGTCGCCCCTGCCCGAGAACATCGAGGTCGCCGGCGTGGGTGCTGGCCTCATCGTCTTCGACTCAGCGGGCGATGGCGCCACGGCCAGATCGGCTCGGGACGGAAGCCAGGCCGACAGCGACGCTCCCCTGCTCAGGACGATCAAGACTCTCGGGGCACCCCACCACATTGCCGAATCCGGGGCCGCGCTCGTCGGTGATCCGCAGACACCGCTGCTCATCACGAGTCGGAGCTGAACTTTGGGATCGCTGAACTGCCATGTTCTACAATTTACTAAGCGGAATAGTAATTCAGGAGTGCTGATATGCCGAGACACGAAGCAGCCAGGCCCCGATACCGGTGGTGGATACCCCTCACGGTCATCACCGCGGCACTGGTTCTCGTGCTCATGATCCTCTTCATGGATCGAGAGCAGGGTGTCGATTCTGCCCAGAGGGCCGCCGGCGAGCAGAAGGAGCCGGATGTCGTCGTCACCGAGGTCGAGGACCCTCAGCAGAAGGATGTCAGCGACTTCGACACCGACGCTGATGACCCCTTGGCCGAGGGCCCGGCGGATGCCCCGGTCACGCTCGTCGTCTTCTCCGACTACCAGTGCCCCTACTGTGCGGCCTGGTCCCAGGACACCCTGCCGACAATGCTCGACTACGTCGACTCCGGTGATCTGCGTATCGAATGGCGCGAGGTCAATGTCTTCGGCGCCGCATCCGAGCAGGCAGCCAAGGCAGCCTACGCCGCCGCGCTGCAGGACAAGCACTGGGAGTTCCACGACAAGCTCTTCGCCGGAGGCAAACCACGGCCACCAGCGCAGCTCTCCCCCGAGGCGCTGACATCCGTGGCCTCCGACATCGGCCTCGACATGGACCGGTTCACCAAGGACATGAATTCGGATGAGACGGCCAAGGCCGTGGACAAGAACGCCAAGATGGGCACCGAACTCGGTGCATTCTCTACGCCGACGTTCATCCTCGACGACGAGCCCTATGTCGGCGCCCAGCCCACCAGCGTCTTCGTCGACGCCATCGAAGCGAAACTGGAAGGAGCGAACTGATGGACATCGGATTGCTCAGTGCCTTCATCGGCGGCGTGCTCGCGCTGCTCAGCCCGTGTGCGGCCCTGCTGCTGCCGGCCTTCTTCGGCTCCACAGTCGGCGTCGGCTCACGACTCGTGCTCCACGCGGCCATCTTCTACGTGGGCATGCTGCTCGTCCTCATCCCGCTGGGGATGGGGGCCGGAACACTTGGTGCCCTCTTCACCGCATATCGCGGCCCCATCGTCCTCGTCGCCTCGGTGATCCTCATCATCCTCGGCATCGTCCAGTTCTTCGGATTCGGCTTCGACCCCGCCAAGGCACTGCCCGGCGCCGACGCCATGAGGTCCAAGTCCGCGACGGCGACCGGAGCGACGAAGACGTTCCTCCTCGGTGCCACGAGCGGGATCGCCGGTGTCTGCTCCGGGCCCATTCTCGGCGCGGTCCTCACCCTGGCGGCCACACGAGGCAGCGTGTTCCTGGGCGGTGTGATGCTCGCGATCTACGGTGCCGGCATGGTGGTCCCGCTGTTCATCATCGCGGCACTGTGGTCACGGATCGGCCCGCGAACCCGGTCGGTCATGCGCGGAGGCTCGGTCAATTTCTTCGGCCGGCGCCTGCCCGTCATCTCGATGATCACCGGAGCACTGATGATCGTCATCGGCATCGTCTTCTGGATGACGAACGGCCTGGTCTCGGCGCCGTCCCTGGTCTCGACATCCAGCCTCGCTCATGCTCAGGAATGGGCGAGCAGCTGGACATCGACGACGGTCGACATCATCGTCGTGTGCCTGCTGGCGGTCATGGCCATCGTCCTGTGGTTCCGTCATGAACGCCGTCGTGCTAAGGAAATTCGCGACAGGGGCGAGCAAGGCAGGGCCACTGACGCCGAGATCAACGAGAGCAGCGAGAGCCCTGCCAGAGACGAGCGTCCGGTCAGAGACGAGCCGAGGCACTGATGGCCCGACGAAGATTCTTCGCCCTGGGGGCCAGTCTGCCCCTGGCACTGGCACTTTTCGGCTGCACACCTGTCGAGGAACCAACTGAGCTCGATCGCGAACCGAAGCAGGTCGACAAGAAGCTCGAGGCGGTCGACGCCTCTGACCTGCAGCTGCCGCTGATAGTCGAACCGCTCGAACTCGTGGAGCCGGGCTGGGATCTCGACGTCAAACACCTCGGCGATGTATTCCTGTCTGCAAGCAGCGGTGATGACCGTCTGGACTTCAGCGCCGTCGACAGCAACGGCACCACCCTGTGGCAGGCCCAGCGGCCCACGGGCTGCACCGGATTCAGTGTCACCGCCGACAGTGAGGGGACTCCGCTGGCGGTGCTCACAGATTCGTCGTCCGATGAAACCTGCGACACCGAGGTGACGGCGAGCGCCTACGACCTGGAAACGGGCGAACAGAAGTGGGGACCAACCGAGGTCCCCGGTCCGATGCAGGGACCTGGCGCCGTCTTCTCCTCCGATGATGACTCGGAAACCGTGGCCCTTGAGCCTGACACCGGTGAAGTCGCAGGCCAGGCTTCGTCGGGAGCACGTGTCCTCGGCGAGTATCAGGGGACGATCCTCAGCGTCGACGAGGACACACTCACCGCCACAACCGGAGGAGATGTCGACTGGGAGGTACCGCTGACAGAACATGACTGGAACGCCGACAACCTCACCGCGTTCCCCGACCAGGTCGAGAGTCTCATACACCTTGATGCGAAGGACGGATCCGGGCCGGTCATCGATGCTGAATCGGGAGACGTTCTTGATGACTCCGCCAGCGAGATCGCCCACGATGCGAACTCGAAGATGACCATCACGCGGGATTCTCAAGGCCTGACTGTCATTGACGCGACTGGGGAGAACGAACTGCCTGTGTCTCTGCCGAAATCCGTGGTCTTGGAGGCCGCTGTGGGCGGTCTCATCTACCTGCGCGATGGCGAGAGCCTGCGGGTTCACAATGCAGCCACAGGCAGCATCGCCCGAGGGTACCCAGCCAAGGATTCGGGCATCGTGGCGGTTCCCGACGTCTTCACGTCGGAGGGCCTGGGGACCCTGCGGGCCGGCGACCGGACGCTGCTGGCCACGGACAGAGTGGTCGAGGAGTCCACGGAAGGTTAGCGTTGCAACACAGCCGCGGAAGGTCAGCCCCGCAGCTCAGCCTCCACCTCGGCGGCATTGGGGGTTGAGATGAGCGGTTCGTCGAATCCCCCGCTCTCCGGGATATCGGCCAAGCGGTTGCGCAGCACCGGTTCCCCGGCCTTCATCGCCACGAGTCGACGTGTTCCGTTCGGGTGCCGGTAGGTGCCGAGTCTCCGACGGCCGGGGATATTGAGACCGGTTCGCAGGCCGAGGAATTCCGAAGGCCACTCGGTGACCTCGGAGGCCACTCGGTGACCTCGGAGGCGCGAATCGCAGTGAGGGGAACAGAATGGAAACGGCGTCGTGCCATCATTCGCTACCTCTCGGGAGGGATTCTGGCCCAGCTGGCCACAGACAGGATGGTCAAGGAGTCAACAGAGGTCAGCGTTGCCGCAAAAGACGAAGGATTCGGGCAGACTGGTGCCATGGCATCATCTGGGCACATCGATTCGACCGGCAGCAACACCGGAGGCAGCAACAACTCTGGCCACCGAACGCTGTGGGCCAAAGTCAAAGCGGACCTTGAACAAAGGATCAAGCGGGGAGAGTTCGACAACACCTTCCCGGGAGAACTCGAACTCACAAAGCATTATGACGTGAGCCGCTCGACGATCCGTGCAGCGCTGACACCACTGCGCCAAGAAGGACTTGTCACGGCTCAGCCTGGGCGCCCCTCTGAGGTCGTCCATGTTGCCAGGGAACGTCGGTTCGGTCCGGTCTACAGCCTCTTCGCCGCGGTCCAGAAATCAGGGATGACACAACGCAGCACCATCGACGTTGCTGAATTGCGCAAGGATCCCGAGGTCGCGAAACGCCTCGGCGTCGGACCGGATGCTGATCTGGTCTACCTCGCGAGGATGAGGTATGCCGACGATGAGCCCCTGGCCATTGATCGCGTGTGGCTGACCCACGAAGCGCGCGGGGTACTCGAACTGGATCTGACCCACACCGCTCTCTACGATGCCCTGCAGCGGTGCTGCAATCTCACCCTGACTGCAGGTCAGGAGACCGTGCATTCGATCAACCTCACCGCTGAGCAGGCAAGTCGTCTCCACTCTGAGCCCGGCTCGGCGGCCTTCTTCATCGAACGCCTGGGCAAAATCGACGATCGGGCACTGGAATGGCGAGAAACTCTCATCCGCGGTGATCGCTTCACCGTCACAACCACCTACCCCTGAGTCCTGCTGCTCTCCTTCCCCTTCATGCGACACACCTGACGCTGCAAGTCCTGCCCCGTCGGACCTGACCTGCAGTCCTGCCCTGCCAGGCTTTGACGAGCCCTGCCTGGACGATCCCTGCCGACGCCCGGCGCCTCCGGACAGAATCTCCCCCGTCGACCCTACTGTGATCACATCAATGCTCCCCAGGGCTTCCCCTCAGCGATAAATGTACGTACATTAGATATGTACGAACATTTGAACGGACCATCTGCAGAAATTGCCTCTGTGCCGTCGGCCAACCGCGGCGGGCGCCAATTGGCCAAGGAGGGATCGACAGTGAGCATGCATCATAGGATCGTCGTCATCGGTGGAGGGAATGCGGGCCTCAGCGTGGCCGCACGTCTGCGCAACGCCGGCCAGGGCGATGTCGCCATCATCGAACCACGCACCGAGCACTACTATCAGCCGCTGTGGACACTCGTCGGCGGAGGCAGAGCCCCGCGCAGCGACAGTGTCCGCCCCCAAACACAGGTCATGCCGCAGGGAGTTGCCTGGGTCAAGGACTCAGTGTCTGAGATCGAGCCGGATGAACGCACCGTGAAACTCGCTTCCGGTGGCGAAGTCGGCTATGACTACCTTGTCGTCTCCCCCGGCCTGCAGATCGACTGGGACCGCGTGCCCGGCATGACCGAAGCTATCGCAGGGCCACAGGCATCGAGCAACTACGACTTCGAGCTGGCACCGAAGACGTGGAAGCTCATCAAGGGCATGAAACGGGGAACCGCCGTGTTCACCATGCCTTCCGGGCCGATCAAATGCGCCGGAGCTCCACAGAAGATCGCCTATCTGGCAGCCGATTACTGGAGGCAGCAGGGGGTACTGGACGACATCCGAGTGGTTCTCGTCCTTCCCACTCCCGGCATGTTCGGGGTCGAGGTCTTCGCCAAGGAGCTCGACAAGGTAGTGGAACGCTTCGGTATCGAGGTCCGTTTCAACAGCGAGGTCACCGATATCGATCCGACAGCTCAGTCCGTGACCATCACAGACAATTCGGCTCAGAACAGCGAACAGCTCGACTACGACATGCTCCACGTAGTCCCACCGCAGTCCGCGCCGGATTGGATCAAACAGAGTCCAGTAGCTAAGCCCGGCGACCCGAACGGCTACGTCGACATCGATGCCAACACTCTGCAGCACGTGCGCTGGCCCGAGATATTCTCCCTCGGCGACGCGGGCTCGTCACCGAATTCCAAAACCGGCGCTGCCATCAGGAAACAGGCTCCGGTGGTGGTGGAGAATCTGTTGGCGACAATGGAGCACCGCCCCATGAACGGCCGCTACGAGGGCTATGCCTCCTGCCCGCTGACAACATCGCGAACCACCATGCTCTTGGCCGAGTTCGACTACAGCATGCAGCCGGCTCCGAGCATCCCGGTCATCGACACCACGCACGAACGTCGCGACATGTGGTATCTCAAGCGCTATGGCCTGCCGGCCATGTACTGGAACCTCATCCTCAAGGGGCGTGCCTGACTTCTTAGCCCAGCACTGCGACACACGCAGCAGTGCCCCATCCATTGCACATCGCGAACAATTGCACATCACGAACATCGGAGAACCATCATGCTTCTCGAACGCATCTACGACGAAGACCTCTCGCAGGCCAGCTATTTCATCGGCTGCCAGCAGACGAATGAAGCCATCGTCATCGACCCTCAGCGGGACGTCTCCGTCTATCTTGACCTGGCGCGGTCCAAGGGCATACGCATCATGCATGTCACAGAGACCCACATCCATGCCGACTACCTCTCCGGAACACGCGAACTCGCCGAGGCCACCGACGCGACCATCTGGGTCTCGGGCGAAGGCGGAAAAGACTGGCAATACGGCTTCGCAGGTCAGCGCCTCCACGACGGCGACACCATCACCGTCGGCAACCTCGCCCTCACCGCAGATCACACGCCCGGGCACACTCCTGAGCACCTCTCCTTTCGGCTGACCGATGGGGCCGCGGCCGACAAGCCCGGCTACTTCTTCACCGGCGACTTCGTCTTCGTCGGTGACTTGGGCCGTCCCGATCTGCTCGACGAGGCCGCAGGCGGCGTCGACACTCGGTTCGAAGGCGCCAAACAGCTCTTCCACAGTCTGCGCGAGAAGCTGCTGACGCTGCCCGATTACGTTCAAATCTTCCCTGCCCACGGCTCAGGCAGCGCCTGCGGCAGGGCTCTCGGCGCAGTTCCTACGACCACGGTCGGATACGAACGCAACTTCTCCTGGTGGGGTCGCCACCTCGCAGCCGATGACGAACAGGGCTTCATCGACGAGCTCCTCGAGGGACAGCCCGATGCGCCCGCTTACTTCTCACGGATGAAGCGACAGAATCGTGACGGACCACAGATCCTCGGTCACCGGGACCCCCTTCCGGAGCTTGATCCCGAGGTGGTGAAGAAGGGCGTGGAGGAGGCCACAATCACCTTCGTCGACACTCGCAGCCAACGCGAGGTCCATCGGGGCACCGTCCCCGGCTCGATCAACGTCCCGGTCAGTGGCAAACCTGCCGCTCATGCTGGCTGGGCATTTGACCCTGAGGCCGATTCCCGACCACTCGTCTTACTCGCGCGGGATCAGAACCTTGCGCAGCTGATGTGGGATCACTTGATTCGAGTCGGCATCGACGACGTCACAGGGTATGTGAGCAGCCTCGAGGAGCTGCCTGTGGTGATACCCGAAATGGTCTCACCCTCCGATCTCAGCACCACCGATTACGATCTGCTCCTCGATGTCCGCAACGCCTCGGAATACGCGGCAGGGTCGATCCCTGGGGCCAAGCAGCTCAGTGCGGGTCGTGTCCTTTGGCACCAGGACGAGCTGCCGGAGAACGCGACGATCGTGACATTCTGTCAGAGCGGAGTACGCAACTCCGTGGCCTCCAGCGCTCTGCGCAGAGCCGGTCATCGTGTCGTTGAGCTCGAGGGCAGTTACCTCGGCTGGCAGGCCGCCCAGGAGTAGGACCGAGTGCATTCGCATCCGGTATGGACTTATCACTCGCTCTCACCTTCTCCCTCGCCCTGGTCATCGGACTCACCCTTGGGCTGCTTGGCGGCGGCGGTGCAATTCTCGCCGTCCCGATGCTCACATACATCACGGGCTTGGATCCCGTCCAGGCAATTCCGACTTCACTGTTCATCGTCGGTGTCACATCGCTGGTCAGCCTGACCCTGCATGCACTGAAGAAGCGTGTGGTGTGGCGAACCGGGTTCATCTTCGGGATAGCAGCGATGGTGGGGGCATTCGTCGGTGGCCGAGTCGGAGCCTACGTTCTGGCTCCGGTGCTGATGTTCTCCTTCGCTGCGGTGATGACGGCCGCTGCCATCGCGATGATCCGCGGACGCCGTCAGGCCGGTGACCAGGATGAGAGGCCACAAGAGCTGCCGATCGGCAAGGCCCTTGCCATCGGCGCAGTGGTCGGACTTGTCTCCGGCTTCGTCGGTGCTGGCGGGGGATTCCTCATCGTTCCCGCGCTGGTGCTCTTATCGCGGCTTCCGATGCCGCGCGCCGTGGCGACGTCCCTGCTCATCATCACCATGCAGTCGGCGTCCGGATTAGCTGGCTACACGGTCTCGACCTCACTGGATTGGTCGCTGGCCACAGTCATCGCAGGCTTGGCTGTCGCCGGATCCTTCATTGGTTTCTGGCTCAGCAACAGACTGCCCAGTCAGGGTCTGCGCAAAGGATTCGGATTCTTCGTGCTGGCCATTGCGGCAGTCGTCTTCATCAAGGAGACGCTACAGCTCATCGGGTGAGAGCTGGGCTCCGCTCATGTCAGTCCGCGCAGCGCCTCAACTGCTGCAGTGACATCGTCTGCGTCGTTGTAGATGTGGAAGCCGAAACGTGCCCGTCCGTCGGTCATGGAGAATCGGATCCCCGCCTCATCAAGTCGCGAGGGTGCCGCATCGGCGACCCCGATCGACACGATCGCAGAGTTTGACGCTTCCATGCCCACCCCCGCACGGAAGGTATTGGCCAAGGCCACATCGTGTGCATGGATCTGGTCGACGCCGACCTCGAGCAGAAGCTCGAGCGCCGGTGCCATCCCCACCCAGCTGTGCCAGGCCGGGGAGATATCGAAGGCGCGGGCGTTGTCTGCCAGACGCATCGGCATGCCGAAGCTGGCTCCGCTCCCGCCTGCGAACCATCCAGCGGAAAGCGGCTTCAATCGATCCGCGAATTCGACCTGCGCCCGAGTGCGCGTCTCATCCGCGCCACGTCTTGCCGGAGGGTGCATCGTGAGGAAGGCAGCACCGCGCGGGGCGCAGAGCCATTTGTAGGCGGCGACAGCGAGGAAGTCGACCTCGGCGGCATTCAGCGGCAGCCACCCGGCAGCCTGCGTGCCATCGAGGACGGTCAGTGCTCCCACCTCGCGCGCCCGTGCCGTGATCGCCGAGATATCGGCCACCTCCCCTGTTGCCGACTGTGCTGCCGAGAACGACACGAGCGCTGTTGACTCATCGATCGCCTCGGCGAGGGAGCGCAGCGGTGCGGTGCGAACGCGCACACCGCGGTCCGCGTGGACGGCGAACGGGTAGACCCCGGAGGTGAATTCGATGTCGGGGACGAGGACTTCAGCACCATCGGGAAGGGCCGCGGCGATCGGGGCGAGCAGCTGGGAGACGGCGGCACCGGTGGTCACCCAGTCCGCATCCGCACCGACCATCCGGGCAAAGAGTTCTCGCGACGTCTGGACGGATTCCGCCCAGGTCTGCCAGGGACGAGACCCGCGCCGCCATTGCTCAAGCGATGCCTGCATCGCGTCCCACCCGCGCCGAGGTGGTGGCCCGTACGAGCATGAGTCGAGGAAGGTTCGTTCGACATCCCATTCCGCTTGCGCCTCGGCGAGTGAGAGGGCGGACGTGTGCGCGCTGCGATCATCATTGATTCCCATCCCACCGAATCTAGCACCGAGGTAGGACCGCGGGGGCAGTACGTTCAGGCGATGCGCTCCGGATAGGAATACGCGTTGAAGCGGCCTCGGCGGTTGAAGCCGATGACGGAGACACCCACGCTCTTGCCGTGATCGACGGCCAGCGCGGAGGGTGCGCTCACGGCCGACATCATCGGGATGCCTGCCATCGCGGATTTCTGGACGAGCTCGAATGAGGCACGTGCTGAGACCTGGAGGACGGTGCGGCTCAGCGGCAGACCGGGTCCATGGTGTGACATCGCCCAGCCGATGACCTTGTCGACAGCATTGTGACGGCCCACATCCTCGCGTCCGATGAGGAGCTTCGGTTCAGCATTGGGGTCATCACCGACAGCGAAGAGTGCTGCGGCGTGGACTCCCCCGGTCTTGTCGAAGACGTCCTGCTGTGTGCGCAGCCGGTCGGGCAGCTCACCGATCCGTGCCGCCGAGAGCAGGGGCGGGAACCGGTACTCTTCATCGTCATCCTCGTCGAGGTGGAAGGAAGCCGGGATCAGAGGGTAGGCGGAGGTCTTCGTCACCGCGTCGATGGCCGCTGTTCCACAGATCCCACACGAGGACGAAGTGTAGACGGAGCGGGCGGGGGCCGCCTCGGCGCTCCAGATTCCGGGCCGCAGCCGCACTGCCGCGACGTTGTGGTTCCGGGTGCCGTCAGGGGCGAGCCCGGTGGAGAAGTCGATCTCCTCGATGTCGGCCATAGTCGCGATGACCGCCTCGGAGAGGAGGTAGCCAGCCACGAGGTCGATGTCGTTGCCGGGGGTGCGCATCGTGACGGAGAACTGCTCGCCGTTGAGCCGGATCTCCAGCGGCTCTTCCCCTGCTAGGGAATCGGGTCCCGCGGAGATCTCTCCGGAGGCGTCGAATTTGTGGACTCGGGCCCGAACGGCCCTGCGCTGTGCCATATGATCAGACCCTTGGTCCGTGGTCGGTGGTGTCCTCGACCGAGGTTTGGATGTGTTCGAGCAGGTCGTCGATGACGGTGATGCCGTCCTTGACGCCGCCCTTCGAGCCGGGGAAGTTGATGACGAAGCTGCGGCCGCGCACGCCGGCGACTCCGCGACTCATCACCGCCGAGGTGGTCGTCTCCAGTCCCTTGCGCCACATCGCGTACACGAGACCTGGGGACTGTCGTTCCAGAAGCTCGGCGGTGAATTCCGGGGTCCGGTCATCCGGTGCCAGTCCCGTACCGCCGCTGGTGACGATGATGCGCGGGCGATCGTCTTCCGGGGTATCGACGAGGAGTGTGCGCAGCGCTTGGCCGACGGGTTCGCCGTCACGGACGACAATGGCATCGGGTGTCTCGTAGCCGCGGGTGCGCAGCCAGTCGACGAGGATGGGGCCGGTGGTATCGGCCGCTTCGCCCCTGGCCGCCGAGGTGGAGGCGATGATGACGGCGGCAGTTCGTCCCGCACCGAGGCGGTCCTCGGTTTGGCGTTCTGCCTTGGCTTCGGTTGCTGCGTTCGTTGCGCTACTCACCATGCCATCGTACGTCGGGCGGGAGCGTAGAGGTCGACGACCAACATTTTCAGCAGCTCGCTTTGCTCTGGAGCCTTCTACGCGCTCAATCACGATGCGTTGGATGTCAGCATGTATCTTGGCTTCTACAATTCGGCAACCGGATCGGATAAGCCCGAAGAGTTCATTGGCCGAAGCCCGACGCCGACCACAGTATCTCCTGACGAAGAGATGCCGTGACAATAATGCGCACCTAGGTGAATGACTCTCTCTTTCAACTCTCTTCTGATTATTGGTTCCGAGCCAGCCAGACAGCTCCGCAGCTCAGGAAAACCAATATTGGATCTGTGTCCGCAACCATCTGGCAGACCGCATGCCCAATACGAGGGCATGCGCATGAATGCCGATTCTCTTGAAGACGCGATTGTTAGTGACTAACATTACATGTATGAAGCGATGGGACAGGACGCACGAGACGCTGAAGCAGTCGGCGTTGAAACTGTTCGTCGAATTCGGGTACGAAGCAACCGCAACGGCCCAAATCGCGGAGCGCGCAGGGGTAAGTGAAATGACGCTGTTCCGTCACTTCCCGACGAAGGAGGCATTGCTTCTCGCCGATCCCTTCGATCCGCTCATGGCTGATGCGGTGCGGACGCGCCCTGAGCACGAATCTGCGATGCAGGCACTCGTCGAAGGCATCCGGCAGGCGTGGAAGCAGATCGATTCCGAGAGCACACGGGCGCTGCGTGACCTGTTACGGATCGTCGCGCAGACGCCGACCCTGGACGGAGCTATCGAGCGCAATAGTCAGGAGACCGTCGTCGCCCTTGCGGGTGCGCTCACGGATCGCGGCGTGCATGCGACCCAGGCCCGCGTCGCCGCGACCGCAGCGATCGCCGGACTGGGTGCTGCCCTCCTTGACTGGGCGCAATCCGAGCAGACCCCACTCGGTGCCGTCCTCGCTTCCGCCTTCGACGTCCTGAGCGGTGAATGACGTGCTCACCTTCGATGCTGTTACCCGCGAGTTCCGTAGCGGTGCTTGCGTGACCGAACTGACATTTACCGTCGAGCCCGGCGAGATCGTCGCCCTGATCGGTTTGAACGGCGCAGGTAAGACCACACTGATGCGTCTCGCGCTCGGGATGCTCCGCCCACAACAGGGAACAATCCGCGCTCTCGGACAACCTTTGGATGCGCTGCCTGCAGACTCGTGGGCGCATGTGGGCGCGCTGATCGAGGTGCCCTTGGCCTACCCGGAACTGACTGTGCGGAAGAACCTGCACATCGCATGCTGTCTTCACCAAGCTGACCCTGAGTGTGTGCAGGATTCCATCGAGATGTGGCGGCTGGATCCGGTTGCTCATCGCCGGTTCCGTCACCTCTCATTGGGGAATCGGCAACGGGTCGGCCTCGCGGCCGCGCTGCAGCACGATCCTCGGCTTGTCGTGCTGGACGAGCCCAGCAATGGGCTCGACCCCGCTTCGGTGATCCTGCTGCGCGAACAGCTGATCCGGCGCGCGCGGGCAGGTGCAGCGGTGCTGATCAGCAGTCACCACCTCGACGAGGTGGTGCGCATCGCGGATCGTGTGCTTCTGATGAATGCGGGCCGACTGATCGGCGAACTCGATGCCGCCGGATACGATCTCGAGCGTGTGTTCTTCGAGCGCATCCGGCGCGACGATGAAAAGCGAGATGGCACTGAGGCTGTCCAATGAATGGCGCAATACGAGTCGAAGCCCTGAAGCTGACTCATTCTCTGGTCGGGGCGATCGCCACCGTCGCCGTGGTCGCCGGACTGCTCGCCCTCCTCGGCGGTATCACTGCCGGCGTGGCCGGCGGGAACCCGGACTTGATTGCAAAAGCCGGTCCTGCTGGCGTTATCGGCTGGGACGGTCTGCTCGCGGGGGCCACTCAAATCGCCTCTGTCGCATGCGTTCTCGGCTTCGGGTTCGTGTTGTCCTGGATGTTCGGCCGCGAGTTCGCCGAGGGCACCATCACCGGCCTGTTCGCATTGCCGATCAGCCGCAGTCGGATCGCGTTCGCGAAGCTCACCGTCTACGCACTCTGGGCGGTGCTGGTCTGCATCGCCCTCGTGATCGGCGTCGTGGTCCTGGGACTCGCGTTCGGCTATGGGTCTCCGGACCCCGGAACCTGGGCATCACTCGGACGACTTTTCCTTCTCGCGACGCTCTCTGCAGGTATCGCTATCCCGGTCGCCTGGGTCGCAACCGCGGCCCGCTCTCTGCTTGCCGCAGTCGGCGCCGTGATCGCACTCGTCGTCATTGCGCAGATCGGAGCCCTGGCAGGAGCTGGTGGCTGGTTGCCACTGGCGGCACCCGCACTGTGGGCTATGTCGAATGGTGCCGCAGTAGCTCCGGCACAGCTTGGCCTCACGCTCGCGGTTCCCCTCGTGTTCGCTGCCCTCACCTGTGGGGCCTGGTCGCGTCTTCAACTCGATCGCTGACTCCGAAACCGAAGGAAGGGCCCACAATGCCTCGCAGAACATCAGTGGCTACGATTCGCCTGCTCCATGGGCTCGCCCTGCTCAGCAGCGGTCTCGTGTTCGGCCTGACCCTCAGCCATGTGCTACAGGCTCCCGGAAGCCGGCGTCTCGACGGTGCCGAGTGGCTCAACGTCATGCACACTTTCTATGGCGGCTTCGCCGTTGTCGGCGGGATCGCAGAGGTGCTCGGTCTCATCGCCGCTGTTGCTTTGACAGTGGTGATGCTCGTGCAGCGCAAGACAGTGTCTGCGATCGCCACCATGGTCGCTGCGCTCAGCATGCTGGGAACCCTCGCCGCATACTGGTTCGGCAACCGTCCCGTGAACGCGTTGGTGACGAACTGGACCAGCACAACGCTACCTTCGGACTGGAGCGCTTTTCGCGATGTATGGGAAACCGCTCATGCTGTGTCTGCTGGGCTGAGCGCAGTTGCCTTCATCGCAATTTCTCTCGTGCTGCTCGCAACCGTGTATCCGACGAAGCATGAAGTGTAGGTCTCGTGACCGGATTGCAAGTCGCTCGATCATCACAGATGTCGGCCGGCTCTCCTCTGACCGCCGAGGTGGAGGCAATAGTGACTGCTGCAGTTCAGGAACCGAACCAGAACACCAGCGCTTCCTCGACTCCATGGTCGGAGCCCTGACCGACCCATGCCACGTAACCGTCCGGACGGATGAGCACGGCGGTGGGAGCCGACACCTCACCGATCACCGGCAGTTCCCAGACACCGTAGTAGCGGGCATCGACACGTTTGACTCGGTCCGTCCACGCGCTGGTGTCGATATCACTGGGATCGCCGAGGTTGAGCAGCACCGGATCGCCCCCGTGGAGAAGGGTGTATGTTCGAAGCGCTCCCTCTGCGGTGTGGAGGTCCAAGTCGGGTACGCGTCGTCCAACCAGTGGGTGTGCGTCGTCACTGGCGACATCGGCTCGAGCCTCGTATCGGATGTCGAGTCCGGACAGCGCCCCGGCGAGTGTTCTGCGCGGTTCGTCCATATGCAGCCACTCGTCGACGACTTCGGTCAGAGCCTGGATGCGATCCTCCATCCGCATCAGTGCCGTCTGTGCCAGGTTGTGGTGGATGACTCGCGCGCCGACTGCATGGCGCTCGGAATGATAGGTGTTGAGAAGGGCCTCAGGCGAGACTCCCCTGACGACCTGGGCGAGCTTCCACCCCAGGTTCACGGCATCCTGGACGCCGGTGTTGAGGCCCTGGCCACCGACCGGGGAATGCACATGCGCCGCGTCACCGGCCAGGAGCACCCGGGACGAACGGTAGGCTGAGACCTGGCGGGCCATGTCGGTGAAGCGAGTGATCGTGCTGGGATTGTGAGCCCCGAAGTCAGTGCCCCAGGCATCGTTCAGTGCAGAGCGCAGGTCCTCGAGGGTGGGCTCTGAGTTCTCCTGCGGCTCTCTCTCCGAGACCACGAGGCTGGCACGGCCGGACGTGAGCTGGCTGAACGCCTGCGTACCGTACGCGTGATGGTGGACACCCCATTCCGGTTCCGTGGAAAGTTCGACTTCAGCGATAAGACTGCTCATGGTCGGTTCCCACCCGGGAAAATCGATCCCGGCCATCTTCCGGATGACGCTGCGTCCGCCGTCGCAGCCGACGAGGTATTCGGCGCGCAGCTCGCGGCCGTCGGAGAGCCTGGCGTCGACTCCTTTGAGGTCCTGATCGAATCCGGTGACTTCGACGCCATAGTCGATTCTCACCCCGAGCTCGCTGACCCACTGCGCCAATAAGCGTTCGGTGTGCTGCTGCTGCAGCCCCAATCCGTAGGGATGCCGAGACGGAAAATCGATGATGCTCAGACGTGTGGTCCCGAAACCCAGAACCTGCGCGACTTGGCCCTCGGCGAGAAAACGATCAGCGATGCCACGCTGATCGAGCATTTCGATGGTCCGCGCCTGCAGGCCGAGCGCACGTGTTCCGATCAGCTCCTGATTCGGACGTCGTTCCAGCAGCGCAATGTCGACACCGGCCAGGGCCAGCTCCGCCGCCAGCATCAGCCCGGTGGGCCCTGCTCCTACGATGATCACTTCAGTCATGGCCGTTCCGTTCCTTCGAGGCAGAATATCATTGTGCGCAGCACATGGGGCCTTGCCGAAAGCCCCCATGTGCACTATAAGGTAAGGAGCGGCAGGGAGCATTCGAGGCGCTCGGCCCGAGATCGCAGGAGGCGCATTGGAAGATCTGTCGCTGGCCACGTTGATCTGGCTGCGCATGGCCCGCTTCGTCCAGAACAGCAATCAGCTCTCCAACGACCACCTGCGACAATTCGGTCTCACTGTTGCCCAGTTCGAGGCATTGGCACATATCCGCAATTTTCAGCCGATCACGCAGACCGACCTGGCTCGGGGACTGACCGTCACCGGCGGCGGCATCTCCAGGATGCTCTCCCGCCTCGAGTCCGAGGGGCTCATCGCCCGAACTCAGGACTGGAAGACCAAACACATCACCCTGACCGATAAGGGAGCCGAACTCCTCGAACGGGCTTTCCCCTCACAGCTTCAGCAGCAGTCCTCACTCTTCGACGAGGCCCTCGACGAGGAGGAGAAGACGCAACTGCATGCACTGATGAAGAAGCTCTACGACAACAGCCGCCGGCGGCAGGACGGCGAAGATCGGGCCTAGGGAATATCTCGTAGCCATTGTCAGTTGACGTGGCAAACGAGAAGTTTCTGAGGAGATAGATTTGAGCGAACCCGCCAACCAAACCGAGCCCACCGATCCGACTGCGTCCACCGACCAGACGAAGCCTACGAACATGATGGACCACCTGGGATTCGCCTCCGGTCAGGGACTGCAGTTCGGGATGTACAGCCTCGGCGATCATCTTCCCGACCCGGCCGACGGTTCTCGGGTGGGTGCTGGCGAGCGCATCCGCGAGTTCATCGGCTACGCACAGGCGGCCGAGGACGCGGGCTTCGATTTCTTCAGCGTCGGTGAGAGCCATCAGGAGTATTTCGCATCTCAAGCCCATGCCGTCATCCTCGGTGCGATCGCCCAGGCGACGAGCACGATTCGCATCGGCAGCACCTCGACGATTCTGAGCACCTCGGATCCGGTGCGTGTGTTCGAGAACTTCTCCACGATCGATCACATCTCCGGCGGTCGCGCCGAACTCGTCGCCGGCCGCGCCTCGCGGATCGGACTCTTCGAACTCCTGGGCTATGATCTGCGCGACTACGAGGAACTCTTCGAGGAGAAGTTCGATCTTCTCAATCGGATCAATCGGGAGGAGTCGGTCACCTGGAGCGGGCAATTCCGTGCACCTTTGAACAACGCCGAGGTGCTCCCCCGCCCCGAGCAGGACCCGCTGCCGATCTGGCGGGCTGTGGGCGGTGCCCCGACGAGTGCGATCAAGGCCGGGCTGGCCGGAGTGCCCATGGTCATGGCCCACCTCGGCGGGACCACCTCGTCGTTCATGCAGACGGTCGACTCCTACCGTGAGGCAGCTCGTCACCGGGGATTCGACCCTGCCACCTTGCCGATTGCGACCGCCGGGTTCCTCCACGTTGCCGAAACGTCACAGGATGCGCTGCGCGGGCTCTACCCTCATATCAACGAGGGAATGAAGCGCACGAATGGCCAGGGCATGCCCAAGCAGCTCTTCGCCCAGGCCGTTGATCCGCACAGCATCGTCAACCTCGGCAGCCCGCAGCAAATTGTGGAGAAGATCCTCCATCAGCACGAGGTCTTCGGTCATCAGCGCTATCTCGGTCAGATCGACTTCGGCGGAATGCCCTACGAGAAGGTGATGAAGCAGATCGAGACCCTCGGCTCGGAAGTCATCCCCGCAGTGAAGAAGTACACGGCCACGAACGAGAACTCGAATCAGCCCAGCGCCTCGACCCAGCACAGCGTCTCGGCCCAGCAGACCACAGAGGAGGTTTCCCGATGAAGCTCGTCGCCATCTCCGGCTCGAATGTCGGCACGAAGACACGCACCGTCATGGAACACGTCACCCAGACGGTGATGGCCCAAGACCCAGATGTCGAGGCCACCCTCATCGACCTCGCCGAGGTCGACATGGTCTTCAGCGACGGCCGCAACTACACCGAATACACCGGTGACACCGCTCGCGTCACCCAGGCACTCATGGGTGCCGATGCGATCATCATCGGCACCCCGATCTTCCAGGCTTCAATTCCGGCAACGCTGAAGAACATCTTCGACCTGCTGCCGACGGGCGCCTTCCGGGACAAGGTCGTGGCCATGGTCGCGACAGCAGGCTCGGCCAGGCACTACCTCGTCCCCCAACAGCAGCTGCAGCCGATTCTGACGTACATGAAGGCTCAGGTCGTCCACCCGTATGTGTTCGTCGAGGGCAAGGACCTGCTGCGCAATCAGATCGTCAACGACGAGGTCATCGCCCGCCTCGACAGGCTCGTCGAAGACACCCTCGTCCTCACGCAGACCTACGCTTCGATCCGAGAAGCCAAGGACGCCGCCTACGGGTTCTGAGCTGCGGACTGCCAGATCCCCCGCATCGGCTGCTGGCCGCGATGGCAGACAGCGCAGTCTGGGCGACGGCGAAGCCAATAGGCAAGTGTGGCCCCTGCGAGTGCAAAGCCCCACACGATCCACAGATTCATCGGCGACAGCAGCAGGTGAGCGAGTCCGCCTGCTGTCTCGCTGCCGGCTTCGATCGTCTTCTGCACATTGACTCGCACGAACATCAACGATGATCCTGGCCACAGCAGGGAGATGAAGCCAGCGGGAATGATCGCCACCAGCGGATTGATCGCTCGGCCCCGCAGCAACGGCACCAAGAACGGCCATCGTTCACCCCACCGCTGGACCAGCCCCAGAGTCAGAACTGCACCGAGGAGGCCGAAGGTGGACAGTCCGGCACCGAAGATCCAGATTCCGGGCGCATCGATGTTGCCCTGCTGGATCTGAGCCCGACTGATCCCATCGGCTGGGACACCGAAGAGCAGCAGATACCTGGTCACCGCGTACGGCAACGGGCAGATCACTGCGATGATCGTCGCGATGAGGCCCCACCGTCTCGCGCCCCTGCGAGTCGTCCACCACGACAATTCCGGCGACCGACCGCAGACCGGGCATCCGCCGCGGACCCGCCGCCAGAATTCGCCGAGGGCCATCAGCGCGAGCAGGATTCCGCCGAGCTGCCAGAACCCATGAATCGCGGGGATGCTGAACATGGCTGTCAAGAACTCACCGAATCCCACCTGGCCTTCAGCGGAGTGAAAGAAGATACGCGAGACCACGAACACCGGGACTCTCGCGACCACCATCAGCGGCCTGTAGTCTCCGACGAGCACGAGTCCGAAGCAATAGCTGAGAATCACGCCGGTGGCGACCCTTGCCGGCGCCGCACCTCGCGCGGAGTTCAACAGCCACAGTAGAGCAAGCAGGACCAGGGTCGTCGCACCGATGATGATTGAGAGACCCGTCGGTGCCGATACGGCGTCGAGCAGCGAGACCGGAACCGGACTCGAATCCCAATGACGGCCATAGGGATAGAGCGGCGCCCCTGCCGCCCAGGCGATTCCGAGACTCAAGTAGATCACCGACCAGCCCAGGGCCAGCACTGCCCACCTACGACCCGCCGGATCACGTCTGTGCGGATCCCCCCTACTTGGGGGCGGGCGGCTACCCGCGTTGAGTTTGACCATTTCTGTGTCTTCCAATCTTCTATGCGCCAGCGTATAGTTACACCAACAAAAGAAATATACGCACCCGTATATTTTGGTGTCAAGAGTATTCCCGACTGAACGGAGGAACCATGGCGAGAGCACGCACGCCAAGAGCGAGCTGGATCGACACCGGGCTGCAGGCACTTGCCACAGGTGGCCCTGAGGCGGTCCGAATCGAGGTCTTGGCCAAAGATCTCGGAGTCACCAAGGGCGGCTTCTATGGTTTCTTCGCCGACCGCAATGACCTTCTGCACGCCATGCTCGACACGTGGGAACAGCGCGCCGCCGCTGACGTTTTGGCCCAGCTGGAGTACGAAGCCGGAGATCCGATCTCACGAGCACTGCGCGCGCGAGACCTCACCTTCGCCAGCGATCTCTTTCCGATTGAACTGGCCATCCGCGAGTGGAGCCGCCGCGACCCGGACGTCGCCCAACGACTTCACCGCGTGGACCGTCAGCGGATCGACCTTCTGCGCGAGGCGATCGGAACCGTCTGCACGGATCCCATCGACGTTGAAGCCCGCAGCAGTCTCGCGTTCTACGCGGCAATCGGCGCACACTTCGCCACCGTTGATCACGGGCAGCTCAATTCGGCTCAGGTCGATGCTGCCTCCACTGCACTGCTCTTCGGCGGCGACGATGTCTCCTGATCTGAGCAGAGAGCGGGCCATTCTCATTCGCGGGGCCCAGGTGATCGGGGATGATGACTCTGGGCATGTCACCGATGTTCTCGTCGAAGGAGGACGAATCACCTCGACGATCACCGATCATGACGTGACCACCAATCCTCATGCCCCCTCCGAGGCGCAGGTTATCGACGCTGCAGGCAAGACTCTGATTCCCGGACTCATCGATGCTCATCTCCACATCGACTACCTCGGAGTCCGCAGCAACCTCGGCGCATATCTGCGTTCGCGCCGTCACACGCAGACGCTGCGGGATCTGCTGCACAACGGAGTGACCTCGGTGCGGATGATGGCCGATCCTCTGCCGCAGATCGCACGATTGCGGAAACGCAGCGGCAGCGCCAAGCGGCCCGGTCCGCGTATGGTCATCGCCGGCCCTGCACTGACGGCCCCCGGTGGACATCCAGAGGTCACGGTCTGCCGCGATAACCCGTGGCTGCAGAAGCACATGGTTCGCGGCGTCGACAATGCAGACCAAGCCAGATCGGCGGTCCGCTCTCTCCACGCCCAGGATGTCGACCTTATCAAGATCGTTGTCCAGGGTGGGGGCTATGCGGAATTCGGCGACCGCCTGAACAGGCTCAGCGACGAGGCCACCCGGGCTGTGCTCGATGAAGCCCACTCCCTGGGCCTGAAGATCAGTGCGCACACTCACTACCAGGACGATGTCGCCGCACTGCTGGCCCTGGGCATCGACAGCATCGAACACGGGGTCATCGAGGAGGACATCAGGGACGATGAGTTCCTTCGCCGCTGGGCTGAGTCCGGTGTGCCGTTGGTATCAACGCTGGTCATTGAGGATCTGGTCCGCAATGAGACCGGGGACGCGTACCTGGCCACCGCCAATGCCAATCTGCGGCGGGCCTACGAAGCTGGGGTCCAGGTCGTGGCTGGCACCGACAGCATGGCCGGAGCCATGTCGCCGGGTGCCCTGCATGAGGAGCTGCGACTCCTCGTCGATGCGGGCCTCCCACCCGCAGCAGCGATCCGTGCGGCCACACGTAACGGTGCGGACCTGCTCGGGCTCGACGACCGAGGACGCATCGACGTCGGAGCGGTCGCGGACCTTGTCCTACTCAATGCCGATCCGCTGGACAACATCGACGCGAGCACGGATATCGCCCTCGTCATTCAGAACGGACGGATCGTGCACAGTCCCGCAGGCAGACAACGCATCGAACTCTCCGAATTCGTCGTGCCGGCCCACCCTGCTACCCGTTTCCTCGACACCTCCGGAAGTGCCTTCGACGAGACGGTCGTCATCGAGGTCGATGCCACGACTTTCGCCACCGACGGCACACGCACCATCACCTACACCGACCCAGTATCGAGTGCCGTGCGGCGCGTCGAAACACTTCGCTCGGAACCAACGCTGTCCACCCTGGAGTGGACGTGCCAAATCCCCGAACAAGGCACGGACCTGATCGCACGTCGCTCCGGAGGCCAAATCGAACTCACAGGGAATTTTGACGGCTCCGAGGTCGCCCATACCTACCCACTGCGCGGCAGTCATTGGCTGCAAGGGATGTTCTTCGATCTGGCGACATCCATGTCCGCGGACGGCCAATCCCTGAATTTCATCGCCATCGGCACGACCGGTCGGGGCGCACTCAAAGCCAGCGAATTCGAGGTGACCAAGGCCGACCAAGCAGGTTCGGCCACGATGGTAATGCCACGGTGGCGGCGTTGGTGGTCGGCCCAGCTCAACTCGGACCTCGGCGATGGATCACTGATTGCGGCTCACCTCGACGAAGGCACAACGATCACTAGAATGTACAACTCCCCTCCCCCGCCCCAGGAAACGGAAGGAACTGGATCATGAGCACACGAGTTGGTCGGGGGCCACGAGTTGGTCGGGGGCCACGAGCTGGTCGGGGGCCACGTGTTGGTCGAATCCCCCGCGAGGAACATTTCGATCGCGATTGGCGGGTCCACGCGATCGCCCCCGATTTCCATGTCGAGGACGTTTGGGCTCTCCCCTTCACGGGCACAGCAGATGATTTCGACACTCTGATGTCATACGTCGGCGGATCCCACCATGGGAAAGACCACCCGTTGATGGTGCGCTTTCTGTGGACGGTTCGGCATAGGCTCGGCCGTGCCTTGGGCTGGGATACCGAGGACAGTGGGAGCGCTGATTGGACGGAGTCGCTGCGTGAGCGACTGCCTGGGGACCTGCGTGATGGGCCTCGCGGGCCGGTTTTTCCTCACGCCCCGTTCTCGCCGCTGTACCTCCTCGACAATGAGTTCGCAGCCGAGATAGCCAATCGGACCATGCACGGAGTCATGCATCTGAGCTGGGTCCGCGATGGCGAGGGATATCGCGGTCAGATGGCCGTTCTCGTCAAACCGAACGGGTGGCTAGGAACGGCCTATATGTCCGCCATCAAACCGTTTCGTCATCTGCTCGTCTATCCCGCAATGCTGCGACAGTGGAAGCACCGGCAATAGATCCGCTTCGCCCAGGGCTTTGCCAGTGGCCTCGTCCACGTCGACTCGCGATTGTCCCATGCGGCAAGTGAGGCTGTTGCCAGCTCCCTGCCAAACGCAGCGAATATTATGTAGTTGCACTTTCAATCAACTTTGGAGATCGCTGTGTACGCCACGACTGGATTCCCGACCTTCGCCCGCGACATCATCACCGTCATCGCCAGGATCGCCCTCGGCGTCATCTTCATCGCCCACGGTTGGCAGAAGTTCAATGAGTGGACCGTTGCCGGAACCACGCAGTCCTTCGCTCAGATGGGTGTGCCGCTGCCGGACATCGCTGCACCGTTCGCGACGTTCGTCGAACTCATCGGCGGAGCGCTGCTCATCCTCGGCGCTCTGACGCCGATCGTCGGGATCCTGCTGGCGGCCAACCTCATCGGAGCGCTGGTCCTCGTGCACCTGGTGCCCGTGCCATTCGTCGACCAGGGCGGCTGGGAACTCGTGGCAGCCCTGGCAGCAGGCGCCCTTCTGCTGGCCGCTATGGGACCGGGACGCCTCAGCGTCGACCGGTTCCTGCTCAAGCGGAAGAAGGGGTCGAAGGCCAAGGAGTCGACGGCCAGAGGGAAGCGCAATGCCGTGCCTCAGAGTTCGGCTACCGCGAATTCCGCCGACTAACGCGAATCCCGTCGACTGACTGGGAGTCGGGTCACCCGGCAAGGTCGCAGAGTCCTTCACACAGATCAAGAGAGCCGCTCGTCTACTAGGTCAGAGCCTGCAGAATTTGTGTGCACAGAACTTCGTGAGTGGTGATTGTGGGGTGGATCCCGTCCTCGCCGAAAGCATTCGGCGCAGCTTCGGATGCAGCCGCAGAGCCGTTGACGACCACATCACTGCCTGTCGGCAACCTCTTGGTCAGGTCGTCAAGGTCAGCGTTCGTCCAGGTGATCCCGGCAGCCGCGAAGTGAGGAAAGGACGCGATGCGAGATTCGTCGACGAGCGTCGGCGTGACCCACACCCACGTTCCTTTGCCATCAGGCAGTGACAGTCGGCGAATCTCTGCAAGATTGCGCAGGGTCTCACCCTGGCTCACCAGCATGGTCCCGGCAGGTCCCCCGAGGCGCTGAGAGTCGTTGGTACCGAGCTTGCAGAAGACCCAATCGGGTGCCTGCCGCTGAACCGCAGGCAAGGCAGAGAGAGCCTCTGTGGTGGTGGCACCGGGGACGGCAAAGTTCGTGAAACGCAATTGCAGATCGGGGCGATGCGCCTCGAGAAGGGAGCGGAGAATCTCGAACCAGGAGAGCCGATCCGCGGTGCTGCTTTCGCCGATCGCTGCCAGGTGGGCACCAGGCTGGAACGGAAGGGCGCCGAGGAGCGGAACCAGCAGCGGTTCGAGTCGCTGAACAGCTGCATTTCGCTGGCGATCGAGTTCCTCGCGGGCCCGGCGGTAGTCTCCTTCGTCGGTTCCGAAGATCGCTGCCACCGTTCTCGCACTCAGATCTCTGGCGTAGGGCAGCACTTTCTCTGGTTGCTGGAAGCGGACAAGTTTCTCAAGCAGTGCAGAGTTTGTCATGGTGTGTCCTTTCGTGCCACGGAATTGCGTTTGCTTGGCAGCTGGAAGGCTGTGATCACAAGCCAAGCCAGGGTCGGCAAGCGGACGATGGGCAATAGAATCGACAGCGCCGGGAATGCAATGGCAAGAAGCGCGATCATTGCCAGTCCGGCTATCACCAGGCCTGCCCAAGCCAACCAACGAGGGAGCAGGCCGGCGATCAGACCAGGTACGGCGATCCCCGCGATGAGGAGGCCACTGGGGACGATGAAACCGGGACCGCCGGTGATGAAAGCGAGGTCGTGGAGGACCCGGATGAGTTCTGCATGCTCAAGGATTTCGGGTCGAGTCAGAGTCCAGGTGAGCAAGGCCGACATTTGCAGCAAGGCGGCGGAAAGGATCCCACCCACGAGGCCGATGGTGGGTCCGGGCACGCGGACGCCAAGGTGATTGAGCCGTACCGATGCTGTGGCGGTGAAGATGACCAGCGGGATCGAAGCAGCGAATTGGAGTAGGGCCGTGATGAGAACAGGGGTTGGGTTGTTCTGGAAGTAGCCAACAACGATGTCGGCGTCACCGTACGGCGAGGGGAATGTAGCTCCCTTGGCGAGAACTGTCGGGAGGATCAGTGAGGCCATGAAGAGTGCGACCGTGGCGATCGCAATTGGAGGTAGCGGCGGGCCAACCTTCGGTCGCCGCCCACTTTCTGTCGCGGTGAGCATGATTTTCTCCTGTCAGATTCGAACCGTACCGGCGATCTCCAGCGATTGGTCGCTGCTCCGGTGGCGAGAACAGAGCGTCCAGATACACATTGCATCTTTGCCATGAACCATTCATAGCACAGAATGATTCATGTGCGCTAGTATTATTGCGTGACCAATGACTCGAAACAACCTCAGCAGCGTGACGCCTCACAGCGCGTCGCATTCCTCCTATCCCAGGTGGGCATCTATTCCGCCAACCGTTTCGCACTTCGGCTAGAGGAACTGGAGCTGCAGCCTGGAGACGTCGGAATTCTTCGCGTCATCGCCGCCGAAGAAGGATTGAGCCAGCAAGCTCTCGCCGACATACTCGGGGTGGTTCCCAGCCGGGTGGTCGTCCTGATCGATGACCTCCAAAAAAAGGAACTGGTCAGTCGCGAGCGCAGCGCACGTGACCGCCGCACCTATGAGCTTCGGCTTACCACTGAGGGAAAAAAGGTCATGCGCAGGATGCGAACGATCGGCGCAGCCCACGAGGCAGAGATCACGAGCGCACTGACCAACGCAGAACGGGAGCACCTGGCCGCCCTGCTTGGCAAGATCGCTAAAAGTCACGAGCTCACCCCCGACGTCCTTCCCGGGTATCGCCAATCGCATCGGTAGCAGCCCCGACAGACTCAATCGCGGAATCGGCTGCGCCTAAGTAGTCGCAGGTCGGGCCTCGAAGCGACGTCGATACTCCGTAGGAGTGGTCTGAAACGCCGCGGCAAAGTTCTGCCGCAAAGTCACCACACTGCCGAACCCACAGTTCACGGCGATCTGATCGATCGACAGACTCGTGGTCTCCAGTGCCCTTCTGGCCTCGTCGAGGCGGCGCATTCGCACCCACGATGCAGGCGTGGCACCCGTCGAGGACCGAAAGCTTCGGATGAATGTCCGCACACTCATGTGCGCGACCGCGGCGAGGCACTCAACAGACAGTGATTCGTCGAGGTGGTTCACGGCCCAGTCGAGAACCGCAGAGATCGGATCATCGTCGGGCTGTTCCGGCAGCGGCCGTTGGATGTACTGTGCCTGGCCCCCATCTCGGTGGGGCGCGATCACCAGACTGCGCGCCACCTGGTTGGCTGCCGCGGCCCCCAGACGTGTGCGCACCATATGAAGGCAGGCATCCAGCGCCGAGGCGGTGCCCGCCGAAGTGATGACATCGCCGTGATCGATGTAGAGGACGGAATCATCGATCTCCAGGTCCGGGTGTCTCCGGGTGAGCTGGTCGAAACCCTGCCAGTGCGTCACCGCCTTACGGCCGGCAAGCAGACCCGCGTCTGCGATGGGAAATGTGCCCAGGCAGAGGCCCGCAATGGTCGCACCCCGGTCATGCCTTGCCACAAGCAGCCGACGCAGGTCCTGCCCAGCCGGGCGACCATCGTCGTACCAGGATGGAACAACGACAACCTCGGCGTCGGATGCCACTTCGGGTCCACTCACACCGGTGATCTGGTACCCCTCCGCCGTCGCAATCGGACCGGAATCCTCGGAGAACAGGATGGTCTGCCAGGGGGCGAGCCCTTGCCGCGCGACCTCGTCAAAGACCATCTGCGGCACGGACAGGTGGAACATGGTGATGCCGGTGAAAGCGTAGATGGCGATGCGCACGGTGGAACTCCTCCAGATTGGCGTAATTCCATCGTAGATGAGCATTCGTGCTACTGGTGGTGCTCGGGTGAAGCTCGCACACTGGAGATGTGCCGCAGATACGCGCCACATCCTCACTCACGACACCCTTGGAGATCCGATATGTCTACGCCTCGCCGCGCCCTTGTCCTCGTCGATGTGCAGCAGCAGTACTTCGACGGCCTGCTGGAGATCCAGTACCCGAGCCATGAGCAGTCACTGCCCAAGATCACTGCGGCCATCGATGCTGCTGTTGCCGCCGACATCCCGGTCGCCGTCTTCCAGCACACCATGGGCACCGACGCACCGGTCTTCAACCCGAACGAGCCCGGATACGCACTCCACCCCGAGGTCGAACGCCGACGGTCCGAGTCCTGGAAGTCAGTGGTCAAAGAGTACGGCTCTGTCTATGCGGACACCGATCTGGAGGCGTGGCTGCGCGAGAAGGACGTCGACACTGTGACGCTGGTCGGCTATATGACCAATAACTGCATCCTCTCCTCTGCGGCGGGGGCTGAGGTTCTCGGATTCACCACGGAGGTGCTCTCGGATGCGACCGGTGCCATCAATATCGCCAACGATGCCGGCTTCGCCGATGCGAAGACCGTGCACACAACGCTGATGGCGCTCCTGCATTCGAACTGGGCCTCCGTCGCAACCACGGATGCTTGGACTAAGGCGCTGACGTCTCAGGTCGCACTGCCAAAGGGAGACCTGGGCAGTTCGGCAGCCACCGGTGCGCAGAAGGCTGGACAGAACTGAGCTGCTCAGGGGCAGAGCACGCGTATCCTGAGACGATACCGGGAACCAGGATCAGTCCGATGCCCGTCCGGCGGAGCGTCCATGTGCCAGTCCGGTCGAGATTCCGATAGTGACGGGCTGCGGCGAGGGTGCTGGCGCACAGCAGCCGGTGGTATCCGCGGTGTCGTCGCAGCCGGTGGTGTCGTCGGAGACGGGGGTGTCGCACGAGGAGCCGATGTCGGCCGAGCACACCCCGGTTTCGGGAAGCACAAGCTCGACTGAGTCGGCTGCTTCCTGATCGCCGGCGATGGCGGCGACGATCGAGCGAACTTGCTCGTAACCGGTGGCCATGAGGAACGTCGGCGCGCGACCGTAGGACTTCATGCCTGCGATGTAGAAGTCTTCCTCCGGGTGAGCCAGGAGACGGGCTCCGTGCGGTTCGACGGTTCCACAGCTATGGTGTTCCGGATCGATGAGTGGCCCCAAACCGGTGGGCGCCTCGACGATCGGGTCGAGGTCGAGCCGGATCTCGCGGAGGAAGCTGAGATCCGGACGAAAACCGGTCGTCGGAACCACGCGGTCAACATCGAGAGAGACCGCGCCGGCAGGAGTGGCACCGCTGACGGCGAGTTCAATCGCCGTGTCTGAACCTGTGGCCTCGTGCCTGATGGTGGGCGCCGAGGTGGCGCTCCGGTCCGTAGTGCCCAGCCCCGTGATGGTCACCGAGGTATGGACCTCGATGTGTCCGGTCTCGACGAGGTGGCGCAGGCGGGTACCCAGTGCTCCGCGTGCTGGGAGTCCGTCTTGGTCTCCACCGCCGTAGACGTCGGCAGGGTCGGACCCGCGCATTACCCAGCTGATGCGAGTGGAAGGTTCGGCTTCGCGGAGCTCGCCCAAAGCCAGCAGAGTGTTGGCCGCCGAGTGACCGGCCCCAACGACAAGCGTGTGCCGACCGGCGAACTGCGCACGGTCCCGGCCGAGGACATCGGGCAGCGGTGAGGTGACGAGCCCGGCCTCGCGGGCCTCATCTTCACCGAGTGCCGGCAGTCCTGCTTGGCCCAGCGGATTCGGGGTCTCCCAGGTGCCGGAGGCGTCGATGACGGCGCGAACGAAGTGGTCCTCGATCTCCCCACCCTCGTTCTGACTGCGAACGAGGAATGGGGTATCGCCGCGACCTGGGGTGCGGGTGCGGTCCTTGCCGACACGGCTGACTGCGATGACCCGCGAATGCGTGCGAATAGCGCCGCTCAGCTGTGGGGTCGCGGCCAGTGGAGCGAGGTAGTCGGTGACGAGTTCAGCTCCTGTCGGCAGAGAGTCGCCGTCGGGCTCCACCCATCCTGTCGGTTCGAGCAGTGCTCGGGCGGCCTGGTCGATGTTGTACTTCCACGGCGAGAAGAGACCGATGTGGCCCCACGCACTGACAGCTGCAGCAGGTGTCGCGCCTGCCTCGAAGACGAGCGGTTCCATTTCGCGAGCGATGACGTGCGCTGCGGCAGCGAGACCAACCGGCCCGGCACCGATGACGGCAACCGGGAGTTCGCCTGTGGTGGTGTCAGTCATGAGTCGTCCCCTCTGGAGGTGCGTCGTGCCCAGAAGCGCTGGAGATTGACAGGCTGGACAGCAGCGCTTCGATGCGGGCGCGGATATCGTCGCGGATGATCCGCACTGCCTCGATTCCCTGTCCTGCGGGGTCATCGAGGGCCCAGTCTTCGTACCGCTTGCCGGGGAAGATGGGACAGGCGTCGCCGCAGCCCATGGTGATCACCACATCCGAGGTCTTCACGGTGTCCGGGGTGAGCACCTTCGGTTGCTGGTCGGTGATGTCGATGCCCACCTCAGCCATCGCCTCGGCGGCGGTCGGGTTGAGCTGATTCGCCGGCTCACTGCCTGCCGAGCGGACCTCGACCTGGTCGCCTCCGAGCTCGCGGAGAAACCCGGCCGCCATCTGCGAGCGGCCCGCATTGTGGACGCAGACGAAGAGGACGGTGGGTTTCGGCGCTGTCGTTGTCATGGGCGCGGATCCTGTCGGTTCGAGGACAACTGGTTTGAGGTGGATTCTGGGAAGAATCGTTTGCGTGACCACAGGGCCACGTAGACGAGGGCGACGAGGATGGGGACTTCGATGAGTGGGCCGACGACTCCGGCCAGGGCCTGCCCCGAGGCGACCCCGTAGGTGCCGATGGCCACGGCGATGGCGAGTTCGAAGTTGTTGCCCGCGGCGGTGAAGGCCAAAGTTGTCGTCTTCTCGTATCCGAGCTTCAGGGCATGCCCGACGACCATTCCGGCGGCGAAGACGATGGTGAAGTAGATGAGCAGAGGCAGGGCGATGCGCGCGACGTCCAAGGGGTTCGAGGTGATCTCATCACCCTGGAAGGCGAAGAGTAGGACGATGGTGAACAGCAGTCCGTAGAGTGCAAACGGTCCGATCTTAGGCAGGAACCGGTCTTCGTACCAGGTTCGGCCTTTGGCCTTCTCGCCGATGGTGCGGGTCAGGAAGCCAGCCAGCAGTGGGATGCCGAGGAAGACGAGGACGCTGAGAGTGATTGCCCAGAAGGAGAATTCGCCGCTCGTCGTCGGCAGCCCGAGCAGGTTCGGCAGCCACTGCAGGTAGAACCAGCCGAGGATGCCGAAGGCGAGGACCTGGAACACGGAGTTGATGGCAACGAGGACAGCCGCGGCTTCACGGTCACCGCAGGCGAGGTCGTTCCAGATGAAGACCATGGCGATGCAGCGGGCGAGGCCGACGATGATCAGTCCCGTCCGATATTCGGGAAGATCGGGCAGGAAGAACCAGGCGAGGGCGAACATGAAGGCAGGTGCGGCCAACCAGTTGATGAGCAGAGACGTGATCATCAGCTTCTTATCGGTCAGCACCCGACCGGTCTCGTTGTAGCGGACCTTCGCCAGCACCGGGTACATCATCACCAACAGCCCCAGGGCGATCGGCAATGACACATCGGCGACTTTCACCGAATCGAGTGCGGCCGCGAGTCCGGGCACGAGGCGGCCGAGAAGCAGCCCGAGAATCATCGCGGCGATGATCCACACGGGCAGGAAACGGTCGAGTGTCGACAGTTTGACCTGGGCTGGTTCGCTGGTGGTGGCGGTCGCGGGGGTACTCATCGGACTCCTCGAGCGAATCTGCTCACGGCAGGGTTCGCTCTGTCATATACATCGAAGGTTATCGATATGAATCTAAACACTACATATCGACAACTGTCAATGTATAGGCATAATGGAGTAGTGACCACTGAACAGACATTGCCCGCACCCGCCTCGGCGGCCTGCTGCACGACGCTGACCGGCGAACCCTTGGACGAGGATCAGGCACGGGACTTCGCACGGATCCTCAAGGCCCTGGCCGATCCGACTCGCCTGCGCCTGGTCTCCCTAGTCGCCGCCCACGAGGGCAATGAGGCCTGCGCGTGCGATCTCATCGATCCGGTCGGTCTCGGCCAACCCACGGTCTCCCACCACCTGAAGATCCTCGTCGATGCCGGTGTCCTCCACCGCGAGAAGCGGGGAATCTGGTCGTATTACTCGCTGGCGGCCGAGACCCTCGAGCGCATCACAGCGTTTCTTACCCCTGCGTAAGACGATGGGCCGCGCTCCACCGGTTCGGGGTACGCTCCGAAAAGGGACTTAGATCGCTCTGAGCATCAGCGCGCTCGAAGCCCAGCACCACTCCCCCGACGAAAGCAGATAGGTCAATGACCAAGACTGTCCTTCAGGCCAGCCTGGACGTCTTCCGCAGCCACGGAATGACGACGATATTCGGAAATCCGGGATCGAACGAACTGCCATTCCTCGCGGGGCTCGGCGATGACTTCCGATTCGTCCTCGGCCTGCACGAGCAGGTCGTCGTCGGCATGGCCGAAGGCTTCGCGCGGGTGACAGGACGTCCGGTTCTGGTGAATCTGCATGCCGCATCCGGCTCCGGCAATGGAATGGGGGCACTGACCAATGCTCATTACGGCCACGTTCCGCTGGTCATCCTCGCAGGCCAGCAGGTCCGCCGCACCGTCGGCCAAGAAGCGATGCTGGCCAGCACGGATGCCGCCACACTGCCGACACCGCTGGTGAAGTATTCCCATGAGCCGCTCTCGGCCGCCGACGTCCCCCGAACCCTGTCCCAAGCTGCCTTCGAGGCAGTCACACAGCCCAGCGGACCCGTGTATGTGTCGGTCCCCTTAGACGATTGGGACGAAGAAGCACTCGAGGACGATGACCTGCTGCCGGCGCGATCGGTGTCAATCGGACGCGGCCTCGGTCCGCAGCTGCAGCGAGAGCTGCTCGCCTCGCTTGACGGAGCACAGCGGCCTGCCCTAGTGGTCGGGCCGCAAGTCGATGCCGCCGCTGTCGCCGATCCGAGCGTCATGGAGGACGTGACATTGCTGGCGGAGAAACTCGACGCCTCTGTCTACATTGCACCGTCTCCCACCCGGTGCCCCTTCCCGACGACCCACCCGAACTTCGAAGGCGTCCTGGTCCCCGGGATCCAGTCCGTGCGTGATCAGCTGGCCGACCATGACGTGGTCCTGGTGCTGGGTGCCGCCGTTTTCAGGTATCACCGGTGGGAGCCGTCGAACTATCTGACTCCCGGCACCGAGGTCATCCAGATCACTCAGGATCCGCGCGAGGCCACTCGGGCACCGTTCGGCAAGGCCGTCATCACCGATGTCGCCAGCACCACGGCCACGCTTGCGGCACAGATCGCCGATCGTGGCACCCGACGCGGTGAGCGCGGGTCACGCATCATGAACCCGGCCCCCACCTCGGCGGAGGGAATGACCGGTCAGGAGATTCTCGAGGTGCTCAACGAGTACGTCAACGATTCGGTGTCCTACGTCAACGAGACCACCACCCTGGACCTGGACTATCTTGAGCGGGTCGCCATCGACCGGCCCGGAATGTACAGCTTCCCAGCCTCTGGCGGCCTGGGATTCGGGCTGCCCGTGGCCGTGGGAATGTCGATCGCGGCACCGGAGAAGACCATTGTCGCCACCGTCGGCGACGGCTCGGCCAACTACGGCATCACCGCACTGCACACCGCCGCCCAACTGCAGACGCGAACGGTATTCGTCATCATCAACAACTCCGGATACGGCGCCCTGGCCGGCTTTGCCCAGCGCATGGGCGTACCCAAGGTTCCCGGTCTGGCGCTGGGCGGCATCGACTTCGTCTCCCTGGCACACGGCTACGGTGTCCCGGCAAAGCGCACGTCCACCCGCGCCGAGTTCGACGCTGCCTATCGGGAGGCACTCAAGGGATCGGGCCCGGTGCTCATCGACGCCTCGATCGTGTAGGGACTGCTTTGTCGCGAGACTGTGGGTGACGCGCCAGACCCAGGACGAGGCAGAGCAGGGCAGTGGGATCGCCAGCGAACTTTGTTTCCGCGCACCGGTCTCGATATCCTGAGAGTGAGCACCACCGGCAAGAAACGTTCGGGACGACCCGAACGCAATCAGTCACGATGAGGACGGCCTCGAAGAACAGGAATGCCCGTCATGACTGCCGCCATTCGCAGCATTCTCACTCCTACTGCCATCGTTCGCCTCGTCCTCGGCTGGGGTGCCTTCGCCGCACTCCTCTTCGCGGGCCCGCTGTTGGCTCCACCTGTTCCGGGACCACTTCTCGTCACCGCCTTGGCCATCATCGTCGGCGTCATCCTCATCTGCGCCTTCGGAGTCGTCCATGAGGCCGAGCACCTGGTTCGTCGCCTCGGCGATCCCTATGGCTCCCTCGTCCTCACACTCTCGATCGTGCTCATCGAGGTCGTCCTCATCGCCGCTGTCCTCCTGGGCCCTGGCGAGCATGCGACGATCGGCCGAGACTCGGTGATGGCCGTATCGATGATCATCCTCAATGCCGTCATCGGCCTGTGCCTGCTGGTGGCGGGTCTGCGACATGGCAGTCTCGCCCACAACCGCACGGGCGTCTCGACCTACCTATCGCTCATCATCGTCTTCGCCGCCCTCGCCTTCGCCCTGCCGGCCCTGATCGGCACGAACGGCAGCTACGAGGCGTGGCAGGAGATCCCGATCATCGTCATCACGATCGGCATCTACGCCTTCTTCCTGTTTCGTCAGATGGGCGCTCAGGCCGCGGACTTCTATGAGGTCGATCCGCGAGTGACCAAATCCGCCGAGGTGGCCAGTACGACGGGCGCCGAGGTGGCCCCTGAGTCCGTTTCGGCTGCCGTCGAGACTGCGCCGAAACAGGGCATCGTCGAGATCATCTCCACCCACCGCACCGAGATCATCGTGCGCTTGGCCCTGCTCATCGCCACGGTCACGCCGATCGTCCTGCTCAGCCACGATATGGCGTCACTGCTCGATGATGGGCTGGGCCGTCTCGGCGCTCCGGTGGCCCTGTCGGGGGTTGTCATCGCACTCATCGTCTTCCTCCCGGAGACGATCACCTCGCTGCGGGCAGCATGGAACGGCGAGATCCAGCGGGTGAGCAATCTGTGCCACGGGGCGCAGGTGTCAACGGTGGGGCTGACGATTCCGACGGTGCTGCTAATCGGGCTGATCACCGATCAGCCGATCGTGCTCGCGGAGTCGCCGGCAAACCTGTTGCTCTTCGCCGTCACTCTACTGGTATCGGTGACGGCATTCGCGGGGAAGAGGATCAACGCCGTCCATGGTGCGGCACACCTCGTCCTGTTCGCGATCTTCGGAATCACGCTCTTCTCCTGAGAGAGCATGAGCAGGCCGAGGACCGCGGCGAGGCCTTTTCAGCCGAGTGGCCCGCGTCGACGCACAGCGAGTTCGTCGGTGATGCGTTCGAGGCTGCCGTTCGAGGTCAGGGCGGCCCAGCCTCGAGCCAGAGTCTGAATGAGGGCAGGGTTGTCCAGTCGCTTCAGTCTCAGCCGGTCATGGGAGGGCTGGAGGAAACGACCCATGCCGAAGAGAACTGCTGCGTACCCGCAGGCGAGAAACAGCACCGGAATTATCCACATGCCCTCATCGTCTCTCTGAGCAACAATCAAGCACAAGCAACTGTTTTCATATGTCTGTCAGTAATTGCCATACAATCAGCCTTATAATCAATTGCATGCTCGACACCCACCGACTCGCGATCTGGAGAGCCGTGGTCGCCAGCGGCTCCGTCCAGCAGGCCGCGGCCAATCTCCGATACACTCCGGCGACGATCAGCCAGCACATCATCCGGCTGCAGAAGGACGTGGGCCTGCCCCTCTACGAGCGGAACGGGCGGGGAATCGCGCCGACTCCCGTCGGGGTGCGCCTGGCCGAGGAATCCGGTGAAGTCTTCTCCAGCCTGCAACGCCTCGAAGCCACGCTCGATGACCTGCGTCGAGGCCCGCGACCAAGACTCGAAATCGGTTGCTTCTCCTCGGCGGCGAAGGAATGGATACCCACCATCGTCTCCTCGGTCGTCTCCGAATTCCCCACGGTGCAGTTCGAGATCAGCCTCAGTCCCGCGACGGATGCCGAGGACTGGAGTCCGCACGATCTTGAGATCCATTCGGAAGAGCCTTCTCTGCCTCCAAGGACGATTCCAGGATTCCGCCGGCAGGTCCTGACCGAAGAGGGCTACCAACTCGTCGTCGCCTCCGATCATCGTCTGGCCGACGCCGAGGCGGTTTCGATGTCTCAGCTCAGCGACGAAGCGTGGGTCGACGCCGACATCAGCAACTCACCGGCAGCTCTCATCGTCTCACGGGCGTGCAATGCGGCCGGCTATGAACCCAGCTTTGCGGCGGGCTCCGATGACCACTACGCGGTCCTGGCCATGGTCGCCGCCGGGGTCGGGGTCTCAGCCCTGCCCTCGCTGGCGATTCGAGACCTACCGAACGGAGTCACAGCGGTGCCACTGGTCGATCCGACACCTCGGCGCCGGATCGTCCTGCAGACGCGGGAGGCGGTGCATCATTACCCCTACGTGCGCACTGCGGAGACTCTCATCCGCGCACGGGCACAGACCGCATAGTCGCCGCCGATGTGGGTGAAGCGAGAGCTTCCTTCGGCGAGGCAAGAGAGTGCCCGGCCGCGCATTCGACGACAGCTCGCACCGGTTCACCACAGTCTCGGTGGACCACTTCGAGCGGCGGCCCATCGGTGTCAGTGCAGTGCTCGTCACCCCAGCGCAGCAGCGAGATCATCACCGGATAGAGATCGAGCCCCTTGGACGTGAGCCGGTATTCGTTGCGTGCCCGCCTCCCAGGTTCGCGATAGGGCGTGGTCGCGAGGACTCCGGCTTTGACGAGCTTGCGCAACCTGTAGGAGAGCACCGGATCGGAGACACCGACATGGTCCCGGATCTGGTCGAACCGGCGCACTCCATTGAACGCTTCACGGAGGATGAGCACGGTCCACTTCTCCCCGATGACATCGAGTGTCTTCTGGATCGAGCATCCTGCGGTGTCGAAGTCCAGCCAGTCCATGGGTGCTCCCTTCCTCGCCTCTTCTGCAGTTGACCTGTCGCTCCAGCATAGGCTAACTTCAAATTACTTAGCCAGCTTTTCCTACGACCTCCCGGCCATTTCAATCAGCTCAAAGGAGAACGCATGAACGCACCATCAGGAACCGTCCCGGACGTCTCGCTCGAGACAGCCAGCCGCTTCGTCGCCACCTCGGGGCTCATCATCGATGAAGTCACGAACACAAGCGTCCACGGCCATGCCGACCTGGGGGCAGACCATCTCACGCCGTGGGGCGTCGTCCATGGCGGCGTCTACACAACGATGGTGGAGAGCGCCGGAAGCATCGGAGCCAGCCATGCCGTGTCCGAGCGCGGCGAGTTCGCCGTCGGCGTCCACAACGCCACCGATTTCCTGCGCCCGACCACCGGTGCCCGCGTCGCCGTCGCGGGCTCCGCACTGCACCAGGGCCGCTCTCAGCAGCTGTGGGAGGTCATCATCACCGACACCTCATCGGACAAGGTTCTGGCCCGAGGTCAGCTGCGCCTGCAGAACGTCCCGCTGCCGAAGGAGGCCAACTGAGATGAGCACCGATTCAAGCACTCGCGAAACCACAGTGACCTGGACAGATACCTCGCAGGGGCTGTCACTGTTGCCGACGATGGACGGCATCGATTTCCTGCGCAAGATGGCCAGCGGCGAGGTCCCCGGAGCCCCCATCGGCGCGCACATCGGAATGCAGATCGCCGAGGTGGATGAAGGCACAATCACCTTCCACTGTCATCCCGATGAATCCCATTACAATCCGATCGGCATGGTCCATGGCGGCCTGGTCTGCACCCTGCTCGACTCGGCACTCGGCTGCGCCGTTCACACGACCCTGCCCAAGGGCACCGGCTACACCTCGATCGAGATCAAGGTGAACTATCTGCGCCCGGTCTCCAAAGACAGCGGGCCTCTGGTCTGCACCGGCCACGTCACCAAGGGCGGTCGCCGCGTCGCTTTCGCCGAGGGTGAGGTCGTTGACAATAAAGGCAAGACCGTCGCCACTGCCTCCGGCAGCCTGCTCATCTTCCCACTCTCAGCCAAGTAGCGCCCGGATCTACGGGTGCGAGTCAGTCGGCGCGGGTGGGTGTCAGCCAGCGCCGGCAGTCCGATCCCTGGTGGAGGCGTCTGCGTCGTCATCGGCCGGATTTGCTGAGCGCTCCGTCGAGTCGGTTCCCGAGGGCGCACCGGAGGGCTGTGGCGATGACTGCTGCGTGGACTCCTCCGCGGTCGGTTCAGCCTTCACGCTCTCGCCCGGTTTCGGCCAACTCACTTCACTGGTGAAGGCAGGCTGATCTGCGCAGGTGTCGAGCACGGCTTCCATGGCACCCTTTTCAGCGGCGGCCACCCACAGTCCGTACTTGTGCTTGACCGCGATTTGGCGAGAGACGTATTCGCATTGGAAGGACTCATTCGGTGGCAGCCATGCGGCCGCGTCTCCGCCACCCTTCTGTCGAATAAGGTCTGCGCTCACGGTCAGCAGGTTGAGCGGGTCGTTTCCGAACTCCCGCAGCTGCTCGGTGGACATGGCTGCCGCCCCGGTCTGCCAGGCGTTGGAACCGGATACGATGTAGTCGATGTCGACATTGGTCGATCCGCGCTCGAAGCCGTATGCCTTGCCCAAGTATTTGTCCTCGAGGTCACCGGCGGTGGCAACGCACCCCTTCGTCCCGGCCTCGATCTGAAGGCTCCTGAGGTCGCGCCTGAGCGCATCGTTGCGTGTATCGCAGCCGTTGCCATCGACGTCTGCAGACCAGTCGAAGAGCTGCGGGTCGTAACCGGTTCGATGGTCCTTGCCCTTGACCTCCAGCTTATCGAGCATCGACCGTGCCGCGCCCATCTCTGCGGTGCCTGCACTCTGCCGGGGAGAATCGCTGTTGTCTTCATCGCCTGCTGTGGGCTTCGCCTCATTCTGTGCCGAGACATCAGGGCCCGAACTCGCGGGTACTTCTGAGTCGCCGCCGTGCGGTCGATGCCCAGGGGCTGGTGCCGCCGAGGCTGCAGGTCGTGAGGGCACCGGGTCGGAATCGGCGGCGGCGCCTCCTCCACCGGTCGACCATGCCACTTCGCCGCCGACGACCTGCCCCGTACTGCCGCCCGCGCACCCGGAAAGCAGCGCAAGAACAATGACGGCCACTATGGCCAGAAGGGATACTGCCCAAACTCGAGTGCTGCGAGTAGCGTCTGCGCAGGTCATCGAATTGGGCACGTTTGAAATGTTAGGGCAGGTTGTCACTATAGGGAACGGCACTCACCATTCGGTAACCGATTCGTTATAAGTTGAAAACGAAACTGTCATATAACGGAGTCGCTCGACCGCCTCGGCGACTACTCGCAGCCGACCCCATCACCGTCTCGATCCAGGTGGGACGCATACCCCGGCTCACCCCGGTGAACGGGTGCGGCTCCGGCGTCGCGGGCCGCCGTGCAGTTCTTGAAATAGACCGAGCCTGAGGAACCCGAACCTGAACGCGTCCCGGATGACCTCGAGCTCGATCCGGCCGAATTCGCTCCCGAACCAGAGCTCGACTTCCTCTTCGAACTCGGCTTCTTACTCGAACTCGCTTTCTTCTTCGAAGCGTCTTCTGCGGTCTTCACATTGTCGCCCTCACCTGGCTCTGGCCAGGCGACGTCCTTCGTGAACGCGGGCCGGTTGCTGCAGGTGCTGAGCACTCGTTTCATCGCGGATTTCTCGGCCTTGACGACCCACAGGTCGTACTTGTGCTTGATGGCGATCTGGCGGGCGACGTATTCGCAGCGGTAGCTCTTGGCCGGTGGCAGCCAGGTCGCGGCATCGCCATCGCCCTTCTGCCGGTTGAGGCTCGAGCTCACGGCCAAAAGGTTGAGCGGGTCATTGCCGAACTCCTTGAGCGTGTCCTCGTCGAACTTCGCCGCCCCGGTCTGCCACGCGTTGGAGCGGGCGATGATGTGGTCGACGTCGATGTTGTTCGGGTCGCGGTCGAAGGCGTAGGTCTCACCTTTGTATTTGTCGTTGAGCTCACCGGCGATGACGACGCAGCCCTTCGTTCCCACCTTGATCGTGATGTCGCGCAGGTCGCGGCGCAACACGTCATTGCGGGTGTCGCAGCCATTATGGTCTGCATCAGACCGCCACTTGAAGAGGTCCGCGTCGTACCCGGTCTTCGGGGCCCGGCCCTTGACCTTCAGCTCCTCGAGCATCGCCAGAGCTGTACCGGGTGTCGACCCACCGGCTCGGCCCTGCTCCGTCTCCTCGGCGTCGTCTCCGTCCTTGCCGTCTTCGCCCTTGCCGCGCTGGTTGTCTTGGCCCGGCGCCGTGGTCTCTGCCTCGGCCGCAGGCGCCGTCGTCTCATCAGCCGCTGGGCTCGATTCCGAACCCTGGGAGGCATCACTGGCTCCCGGTTCGACGTCTGAGTCCTCGGCGCAGGCCGAGAGCAGAGCGAGGCCGAGGACGGCGATGAGGGCGAAGACCAGGCCTGCCCGCAGACGTTTCGTGGCATGGTTGAGGAAGGCGAAGAAGGGCATGGGTTTCCAGTCGTGCAAAAAGTGATGAGAACGTGGTCGTGGACCGTGCGCGGCAAAGATGCCGCAGCGCGATCCACTACAGAAATGATATGACTGAATTGCGGCGACTGCCCTAGCTGCGGACGCAAAGTGACGAATTCGTTATGGAGGGGTGCGGACAATGGTGCGACACGATTCAGAGCGGCCCGAGACGGCGCACCTGATCACCGACGCCCCGGTTCCCGGGCACTGGATTCAGGTTCTGTCAACGATGCAGGCGAACCCCTTCACCCACCTGGACTGGGACGACGTCCGGAACGAGGCCGCCCATATCCTCATCGTCTCCCCCACCGCCGAGGTGGCCCGCACCTGCTTCGGCCAGCTCCTCACCAGCAACGCCGACTCCGGTTCTGGGAACCCAGACGGCTTCATTGAGATCGTGACCGCTGAGGAGCTTGCGCCCGAAGACGTCCCCGCGGGGACGTGGATCTTCCTCCCCCACCGACAAGACGGGTGGACGGAACTCGAAGCCACCTCGGCGCGGGTGCGATCGGCACTGGTCAAGGAGAATACGGCCCGTGACCGTGAGGGGAAGTTCACTCTCATCGAATACGGGATCAACCTGTGGCTGTGGGCCGAACCACCCTACGGCGGCGGCGACCCAGTCTGCCACGCCGGCGAACTCATCAGCTGGGAAAGCGCATGGGCGCTGGGTAGGGCGAGCGCCACAGGCTCGGATGGCGCAGGACCTGGTGGCAGAGGATCTTCCGCCCATGCGCCGGAAGCCTCCGCGCGGCCGCCCATCTATTTCGGATTGCCAAACGTGCTGCGCGAGCGCCGCCGGAACGGGTAGGACCTGGGTCCCGCAATCTGGAGATAGCCTGCCTCGCAGCCTTCCCAAAGGGCTCTTGGGCCCGCAGTCTCATCGAGCGGCCCACTTACCGTCGAGGGGAGAGGCTATAGAGTAGCCCGTCGATGATAAGTGGACCCCTCGGTGCCGCCGGGTCCAGGCCTCACGGCACCCCACCTCATGACACGGCGACGACGACTCCGGCGGTGATGAGCAGGATTACGTAGCCCCAGGCGTGGATGACCTCTGGAATCTTGGGCACTCGACGGCGCAGCAGCACGATCACCGGGATGGCACCGATGAGGAGGGCGAGCGCCGAGCGCAGGTCTACCGAACCGAGCATTCCCGGGATCTCGGTGGAGGCATGAGTGGTGATCGTGACAAGGACGGCGGGGAGCATGATGATCAAGGTCAGCGGGTTGGCCAGGGTGGTGGCCACGGTCATCGTCGCCCCCGAGCGGCGCATCATCGGCACTGTCATCACGCTGCCGCCGACGCCGAGGAATGAGGCCAAGCCGCCGATCGGGAATCCGAACAGGGCCGCGATGCCGCGTCCGCCCTCACCCAGATCTTCAACGCCCTCGCTCAGGCCGTCACTGCTTCTATCCGAGCCACCTCTGCCTCTGCCTGCGCCCCTGCCCTTCCCAGCTTTCGCACGCACCTTCGCCCCACCTCGGCGGAAGAAGCCAGGGCGGGCCAGCAGGTCGATCGCGGTTACGGCAATGTAGATGACGAAGCCCCACTTCAGGAGCGTCTCGGGTGCGAACTTTGCGCAGAAGGCCCCGAACGCTCCACCTGCCGCGAGGAGGATGAAGAGCCACCACTCCCCCTTGAGGTGGGCCAGGGTTTCGCGTTTGGTCGAGATCGTGGAGACGACGGCGTTGACGAGCATGACCAGCGCCGAGGTGGCTGCGGCCACCCGTGCCGTGTCACTGCCGAGGTCGGCGTGGACGAGGGTGATGATGGGGACGGTGACGAAGCCGCCGCCGAATCCGAACAGCACGGTGCTCAGTCCGACGAGAACGCCGACGAGCACCAATCCCAGAAAGTCCATTCGTCTATCTCACCCCACACCCGCCTCGGCGAGCAATCGATGGTTCGCCGTCTTCTTGTGAGATTTCGCCAGTATGCTCGACTCATGCGCAACGCTTCCATCGCCGACCTCGATTCCCACTCCTGGGAGGTGCTGCCGATCGGCACGCAGTACCCGCCGGACACCGTGCTTCCCTATCATCGGCACCGACGCGCCCAGCTGCTCTACGGATCCACGGGGGTGATGCAGGTCGACACCCAGGACGGCTCCTGGACTGTCCCCACTCACCAGGCCGTACTCATCCCCGCCGAGGTGGAGCACCTTGTTCGTTTCATTGACGTGACGACGTGGAGCCTCTACATCGAGCCGACGAGTGTCCCGTGGTGGCCGAACCGGTGCACGGTCATCACCGTCAGTCCGCTGCTGCGAGAACTGCTTCAGACCGCCGACACCTTCGAGATCACAGAGATGACCTCGCCGCACCAGCATCATGTCTTTGCGCTGCTTCTGCTTGAGCTCCAACATGCGTCGGCGGTGCCGCTGGAGGTTCCGCTCCCGCGCGATTCCAAGTTGCGCGCACTTTGCACGCACTACCTGGCCGCACCCGAGCTGAGCGTGAGCAACCAGGACTGGGCTCGAGACCTGATGCTCAGTCAGCGCAGCCTGGATCGCACATTCAAGGATCAGACCGGCATGAGTCCTGCTGCGTGGCGGACCCGTGCCCGAGTCCTCGTGGGCCTGCGCCTGCTGCGCACTCAGACGATCACGCAGATCTCCGAAGGCATGGGCTACGCGTCTCCGGCTGCCTTCACTGCCGCGTTCTCCAGGGAGATCGGACGCGTGCCTTCCTCGTTCCAGCAGCACTCGACAGCGAGGCGGACAGCGAGGCTCAGCCGTTCCGGCGCGCGAAGCTGAGCGCGAACTCCTTCTTGCTGTCTTCCAGTGCCTCACGCTCGAAGCTGTTCTTCCACGTCCGGTGCAGTCTCTTCTGCTGGGCAATGACCTCGCGTGAGGCCTTCATCGTGTCGTAGAGGTAGCCAAGGGCCCGGTCCTCGACCGCGGAATCGTCGACGATGGCATTGAGGAAGCCGCACTTGTCCATGTCCTCGGCGCTGAAGCGGTTGCCGGTGAGGATGAACTCTGTGGCCTTCGTCCACCCCATCAGGCGGTGGAGATTGACGGATTCGAGGACCGAGGGAATCCCGATTCGCACCTCGGGCATCGAATACCAGGACCCGGTGCTGCCGACCCTGAAGTCAGCGGCAGCGGCGATCTCTGCGGCTCCCCCGATGCAGTAGCCGCGGATAGCGACGGCCACGGGCAGTTCGCAGTCCTTGATCGCCTCACACACCTGCCCTAGCCGGCTGATCGTCTCAAATGCTCGTGTCGGATTCGAGTGGTCGAACTGAGTCGTGTCCATTCCGGCCGAGAACCCCTTGCTGCCCGCCGAGGTCAGCAGCACTCCACGCAGCTCGAAGTTCTTCGATGCGGCGTCGAAGGCGTCGATGAGTGATTCGAGCATGCCCGCCCGCAGCGCGTTCGCGCTGGTGGTGTTGTCGATCGTGATCGTGAGGATCCCGTCGTCACTGCGGGTGCGTCGGATCATCGGGGGCTCACTTTCGTCGGGTGCGGGTTGGCTGGCTTCACGTGCGGGTCGGCTCCAGTATCGTCCCACGAACAGAGCAATGACGGCTGACCCGTTCTCGGTCCACCTGCGGTCCTCGAACCCGGAGGATCTCACCATGGCCGCCTACCGGGTGTCATGGCCGCCTGCTGAGCACCAAGACCGCAGGGCTAAGATGTCGAGCAATGTCTGACGATCCCTCATCACCGGTCCCTGGGTCCCCGTCCTCCAGACCCGTGGCCGCTGGGATCGTTGCCATTGCCGCGGTCCTCCTCATCGGGTTGATCCTGCGGATCCCGACGATCTCTCTGGCACCACTTGTGCCGGCGATAAAGGAAGATACCGGGCATGGGGAGACATTCCTGTCGCTGCTCACGTCCATCCCTCTTGTCCTCACCTTGCTGGCTGCTCCCATCGCTCCGGCAGTGGCGAATCGATGGGGTCGCAGTCGGACAGTCAGCCTGGCGCTCGTGGCCATTGTCGCAAGCATGGCACTGAGGTCCGCTCCCGGGGACATTCCACTGCTCATCGGCACGGGCCTCTTGGGGTTCTCAATCGCCATCGTCACCGTGCTCGTGCCCTCGATCATCAATGCCGAGCGCGCCGAGGTCCGTTCGCGGCTGACCGGGACCTACTCGATGTCGCTGAGCCTCGGCCCGGCCCTCGCTCTGGGCCTGACGATTCCGATCCGGGAGATCACAGGACTCGGCTGGCGTGGCACTCTGCTCACCTGGGCGCTGTGCTCGGTGGCCGCTCTGGTCCTGTGGCTCGTCTATGTCCGCACTCCTCATGTCGCAGCGTCATCGGGACCACACAACCGGACAACAGTGACCGGCGGTGACCACCGCGCCAAAGCAGTGCTCTCCGACGTCAATGTGTGGCTCCTCGCCCTGTTCCTCGGCGTCACGTCGCTGACGTTCTACACCACCTCGGCGTGGTTGCCTGCGGTCTTCGTCATGAACGGGATGAGCGCGCAGGCGGCAGGAGGGTACACCTCTCTCATCAGCATCGTCGCGATCCCCTTCGGACTCATCGCGCCGATCGCCCTGCGCAGCAGGTTCTCACGATTCATCGCGCCTCTGGCCCCGGTGCTCGCGCTCCTCGGTCTGATCCTCCTGCTGACGCTGAGTTCGGCGGGAGCTCTGCCCATCACCATCCTGCTCGGGGTCGGGCAGGGGTTGTGCCTGGGCGCCTCCTACGACCAGATCGTGAAATTCGGGCGGTCACCAGCCCACACCGCTTCCGTGTCGGCAGTGACCTCGGCGGTCGGCGTGGCTCTGGCAGCGATCGGGCCATTGGCCTTCGGCTTCGGGCTGGAGACCGCCGCCTCACCGGTGGTCCCCGTGATCGGCTTGGCGATCATCGTCGTCGCCCAGTCCCTCGTCGGCCTGCGCACCTCTCGGATATAGCACGCCTGAGCACAACCACCTCGGCGAGCGTGAGATCATCTTGTATCCAAGATGGATCCAAGATACGTTGTGTGGGTATATTCCACAGATAACGGAAGGCGTCGTTGAAGACCCGCACGCGTGCACAGGCCAAACTGATCACCGCGCAGCTGCTGTCCGGAGCCGGAATCGCCTCCGGCTACGCGGTCGGCGGACTGCTCGCCGAGGAGATCACCGGCAAGACCTCCATGGCCGGCATCGCCCAGATGAGCGTCATCCTCGGCGCCGGAATCATCGCCTATCCCCTGGCCGTGTTGGCGGGCAAATCCGGTCGGCGAACCGCGCTGACTCTGGGATTCGGCATCGGCGCCCTGGGTGCCACGGTCGTCCTCCTCGGCGTCGCATTCCAGTTCCTGCCCCTGTTCATGCTGGGCATGATGATGTGCGGTTCCGCGACCGCCTCTGGTCTGCAAGCCCGTTATGCGGCCGTCGACCTCGTCGATCCGAAGTCCGCTGGGCGGGCCATGTCACTCGTGGTGTGGGCGACGACCGTCGGCTCCGTCCTCGGGCCCAGCTTCACCGAACCCGGCGCGCACCTCGGCGCGGCACTGGGTATGAATGAGTTGGCCGGTCCCTATCTGATCTCGATGACCGCCTTCGGGTTGGCGACCCTGGTCGCGTCGACGTTGACCAAGAAGATCAAACCGGGAGCCGCCGAGGCGGTGACTGAGTCCACCTCGTCCACGCCCGAACCAGCGACAATGAAGCTGGGTCCGGCGCTGCGCTTCGCCATCGCCCGCCCGGTGCCGCTGTTCGCGATGATCACGATCATCGCCGGTCAGATGATGATGACCAATGTCATGGTCATGACTCCAGTGCACATGGACCACCAGGAATTCTCCCTCGGCGCGATCGGCATCGTCGTCAGCGTGCACATCGCCGGCATGTACGCCCTCTCCCCCGTGTTCGGGTGGATGGCCGATCGCTTCGGGCCGGGAACAGTGATCGCCGGCGGCGTCCTCGTCTTCGCCACCGCCATCACCCTCGGCGTCGTCGATGCCGCGGCCGAGGTCTCGTCCATGGTCCTGCTGAGCACGGCACTCATCTTCCTCGGCATCGGCTGGTCGATGTTCCTCATCGGCGGGTCCGCGCTGCTCACGGCCTCGGTGCCGCGGCATGCGAAGGTCACCCTTCAGGGGGCATCGGATTCGGCGATGAATCTCGGCGGTGCGCTCATGGCCGGTATGGCCGGGACCGTGCTGGAGGCCGGAGGATTCCTATGGATCAACATGATGGCCACCATCGTGCTCCTCATCGCCCTGGCATTCTCGATCCGGGCGGTTCCGCTGATGCGCTGGCCGGGACGGGCCCAAAGATCCGACGCGGTGGAAGACATCGAAGAATCCTCGCGTGTAGGTTGAGGGGCGCAGGTAAGTTGAGGGAGAAGACGGACACGAAACGTGGAGGGAATCCGATCCGGAAAATGAGAAGATTGCGGTCATGACCAGCAGCGGCGAGACCCAGAGTGCGGCCGAGCGCGCCTATCAGCTCATCCGCGCCCAGATCCTCAATGGGACCCATCAGCCCGGAACCATGCTGGGCGAGACCGGCCTGGCAACCGATCTCGAGGTCAGCCGCACACCGGTCCGGGTGGCTCTCGCTCGCCTGCAAGACGAAGGGTGGATCATCATCTACCCCAGGCGCGGAGCTATCGTCCAGGGTGTCGATGAACGCACCGTCGCCGAACTCGCCGATGCCCGCTTCGTGCTCGAGACCACTGCCGTCGACCGGGCTCCGGATGCCCTGCGGCAGAGGCTCGCCGACGCCCTCGACACCTCGATCCAGGCACAGCGCGAGGCCTTCGACGCCGGCGACGTCGCAGCCTTCATCGACCTGACGCTGGAGTTCCATCGAGGTTTCGTCGAGGCCGGAGACAATGCAGTGATGTTGGAACTGTATTCCCAGCTCTCCGACCGGCACCGCTTCATCCTCTTCGCCTCCGGCGACCAACTCCTCGACCGATGCGAGGCAATCATCGCCGAGCACGTCTCTCTGGTCGACCACCTGCGCACAGGCGACTCCACCGGATTCGCGAACATCCTGCGCGGACACCTCGCGGAGAACGCTCCGCCCACGGCCACCTCGGCGAGGTCATCTTCAGCTTTCGATTCGACGATGCTTCGTCGGGGGTGAAGGGCTCTTTTCGGGGGCCGGCCGGATGCAGGCCTATTTGGTCTGGTCCGAGATCAATGCTGAAATCCACAGGAAGTGGATCTGTACTGTTGAAACATGAAACTCGGATGGCGGCGGATCCTGGCCTGGCTGATCGACTGGGCCTGTATCCTCCCCTGGATTGCTGTCACGGCTGCCATCGGCGTCCCTCTCTATCTCACTGGTGTCATCGAGCCGAACGGCATACTGATGGCGAATCTGATCGGCGCACTTGTGATGGTGGTGCCAGTCGTCATCGTTACCGCCTGGTGTGAGTCACGCAGCATTTCGGCCACTCCTGGCAAACGGGCGCTGAGGCTCCGAGTGTCTGCCGGATCCCAGCAAAGCCGCTTCCGAATCACTCTGGTGAGAAACCTGCTCAAGATCGGATTGCCCTGGATACTCGGGCATGCAGGTGTCTACGCGATCGTGGCCAGCAGCCAGGGCTCAACGAGCACGTCTACCGGAGCGTGGATTCTGATTGCCCTGGCCTATGTCATTGCGATCATCTATGTCGCATCACTATTCGTCGCCAGCGGACGTGCTCCGTATGACCGAATCACTGGGTTGAACGTCGAACTCGAGCCAAGGGACCTGTCACTGGACGCGGGTTCATGACGGTCGAATCATGCCGAGCAATGAAATTGGCACTGCCAGTCTCGCCAATACAGCAGTAGGCTTGATTCATGGAACACAGATATCTTGGAAACAGTGGCCTGAAGATCTCGGAGATCACCTACGGAAACTGGCTCACGCACGGTTCCCAGGTGGAGAACGACACCGCGACGAAGTGCGTTCATGCCGCTCTCGATGCAGGCATCTCAACCTTCGACACCGCCGACGTGTATGCGAATACCGTGGCCGAGCAGGTCCTCGGCTATGCGCTCAAGGGACAGCGTCGCGAATCCCTGGAGATCTTCACCAAGGTGTACTTCCCGACCGGCCCCAAGGGCCACAACGACACCGGGCTCTCCCGCAAGCACATGATGGAGTCCATCAACGGTTCCCTCTCCCGCCTGGGCACCGACTACGTCGACCTCTACCAGGCCCACCGCTACGACTACGAGACGCCGCTGGAAGAGACGATGCAGGCCTTCGCGGATATCATCCGCGCCGGCAAGGCCCTCTACATCGGTGTCAGCGAGTGGAACGCCGATCAGCTGCGTGCCGCTCACCATCTGGCCCGTGACCTCGGCATCCAGCTGGTGTCGAATCAGCCGCAGTACAACATGCTCTGGCGCGTCATCGAGGCCCAGGTGGTGCCGACCGCAAAGGAGCTCGGGATCTCACAGGTCGTATGGTCACCGATCGCCCAGGGCGTGCTCACCGGCAAGTACAAGCCAGGTCAGCCGGCACCTGCGGGTTCGCGTGCCACGGACGAGAAGGGTGGCAAGGACATGATCACCGGCCGCTACCTCGACGATGACACGCTCACCACGGTGGCCAAGCTCGAACCGATCGCCGCCGACCTAGGACTCACGATGGCTCAGCTCGCCATCGCCTGGGTACTGGCCAACGACAATGTTGCGACCGCGCTCGTCGGCGCATCCCGCCCCGAGCAGGTGGAGTCGAATGTTGCCGCTGCCGGTGTGAAGCTCGACGCCGAGGTGCTGACCCGCATCGATGATGCCCTCGGTGACCTGCCTGTCACGGATCCAGCGAACACCAAGTCACCACCGACCCGGATCGTGTGAGCTGGGTGGTGTGAGCAGGTCCCGTGAGCGGGTCGTCACCAGTACAACGATTCTGGCCACCCGACACAAGGCGGGTGGCCAGATCACTCTTGCTGAGCAGGCGGCCCTGTCGAACCACGCACTAGGAGTGTCACCGGTTCACGGTGGTTGCCCAGTCCGGGAACGGCAATCCGCAGATACGCCTGCCTTCCCATCTCGCGAAGGTTCACACTGATGGTGCTCAGCCCTGGCGAAAGAAGAGCGGAAGTCGGGAGATCGTCGTGGCCCACTACGGAGACATCGTGCCCCACCGATAATCCGAGTTGACGTGTCGCGTGGTAGACGAGGGCAGCAGTGTGATCAGAATTCGTGATGACGGCAGTGGGGCGCTCGGAGTTCGGCGCCGACAGCACCATCTTGAGATGTTTGATCAGGCCGTCACCGCGCAGAGATGCATAGATCGGAAATGCAGGCAGCTCGTGATGCGCACACAGAGACAGATATTCAGCCGTGCGATCACGGTCGGGCATCAGCTCCGGCGGAGCCGACAGCAGAGCGATGCGCCGATGACCCAGTCCATGCAGGTGGTTGAAGGCCAGACGCACCGCCGAGACATCGTCCGGAGTCACATGGGGGATCTCGGGAGCGGCCCCCAGAGTGGCGTTGACGACGACCAGCGGACTTTCCGGACAGAGCTGCTGCCAGAGCCTCACCGAGCTGGCATCACCGACGGGTACGAGTGCAAGGCCAGCCGGCCTTCGAGCAGCCAGCGATCGTAGGTGCGCTTCCTCACGAGCCGGATCGTATCGCGCGTCCATGGCCAAGATGGATACGCCGTCCCTCTCTGCCTGGTCCTGCATACCCATGAGAATTTCGTTGAAGAACGGGTTGGCGACATTTCTGACCACCAGCCCCATCGTGGTCGCCTTGCCCGTGCGCAGCTCGCGGGCGAGAGGGTCCGGTTGGTATCCGAGCTCCGCTGCTACCTTGAGCACATGTTCCCGCGTGGTCTCGGATACCCCGGGCCGTTCGTTGAAGACAAAGCTCACCAAGGACGGCGAGACGCCAGCGGCCTTTGCCACGGTGCTGACCGTAGGCCGTCGGCGGCTAAACTCCCCAGGAATTCTCTGGGCCATCAGTCTCCCTCGACTTGTCGTGATTAAGAGATGCAACGCGAGAGCAGCGACACCTGCTCCACCATGCCTGAATCGATGCTATCTCCCGAGGCGGAACACCGGGACTACTCATTCCTGTTCATCGCCGACAATGCCGCCAGCAGTTCTGAGGACACCGGGACTATGAGATCTTGATTGCGATCACAACGGGCACCCTCAGCGTTCAGCCCGCCCACCGAACCAGCATCGTTCGCACCGATTTCCCGATGCAGGGAAGCGAGGTCACGCAGATCCAAGGAACCATCGGGTGCCGCGGGAGCCTGCAGATCAACCATCGTCGTGCGCAGATGCAGGTTCTTCTCTTCAGCCAAGATTTCTATGCCACGGAATTGAACCGGCCACTCAGCGATGGATCCTGTTGAGATCTCCCAGAAACCGCCCAGGGAACCAGGACGAGGCGTGATTCTATTGATGTGAGTGTGCCCCGACAACCACAGGGCCACATTGCCAAAGCGATGCAGTAGTGCCTCAACGTCGGCCGCCAGATGCAATGTTCGGCCTTGCCCAGACTCTTCTGCGAGGAATTCGCCGTAGTTGTTGGTCATCGTGGACAGACCGTGGTGGGAGGAGATGACAACGACCCGGTCATCACCGCCTCCTCTCACAGTGCTCCCATTGTCCGAAACAAAATGGCTATGCACCTCGATCAGTCGTTGTTCCAGCCACTCGAACTGTTGCGCATCAACGCATCCATCCACGTGACCAGCCAGATTGGTGGTGTCCAAGACAATGATCCGCAAATTCGGCAGGCCGTCATAGACGAAATAGGCAGTACCGCCGTTGCTGTTGTCCTCTGTGAAGCCGTGGCCAACCGGCATTCCGGGCGCCGCCAGATGCCGCTTCACATATTCGCTCTTTGTCACCATGCGACGTTCCGAATCAGCGTCGATCTGATGCTTTGTGCCCTCTCCTGCCCAGATAGGATCGGACACGTAGGCTGACAGTTTGTCGCCCGGCGGTGCAGCATCGACGGAAATGGCAACAGGCTTAGAGGCACCAGTAAGAAATGTGTCGTAATCGCTGGGTGCGGCCGCACGTCCTTGCACCAGGCAATCATGATTGCCGAAACAACTCAGCCACGGGAGCCCGAGCCCCTCTCCGTCGAACGGCCGGGCCGCAGCAGCAAGCGCCCCAGGGTGGGTGGGCAGTCCATGATGGATCTTCCACACATCGTGCGAGGCAGTTTCAGGGTTGTAATAGTGCTCGTCTCCCAGGCCGACCGGGGCATCAGCAAAGTCCCGAGTGCCTGCGGCCGGTTCGACGCGGCCGCCTTCCATATAGGTCAGGAAAGCCGTGAGTTCATTGGACTGTGCCGAATCAGTGTTGTCTCCGGTCGTGAGGGCGAGGTTCCAGCGCTCCGGGCTGGAAGCCGCGAAAGCGTTGACACTGCGAACAGTTACCTCAATGGCCTGAGCCAGGAGGAATTCCTGAGGCCGGTACGCGGGAAGCATACGTTCCCATTCGGGCTCCCCCGCCAAGCGCTGAAGGTACTCCACACGGCTTGGAGAGGCAAGATCAGCGATCTGGAAATCGGTGAAATGAATCAGGCCGGCCACGTGCGATTCAGCATTCCACTGAGAAATGTCAGTTTCAGATTCGAGCCCGGCGGATTTGCGCTGAGGTTCCCGACTGTCGGCGCCGTCCTGCATGAGATCGTACCTGGGCGTCTGGGGTTCTCCGGGGCCGACATGCAAACGCCGATACGGGCGCTCCGGTCCGGGTACCAAGGTCTCTTCAACCGAGGTCACCCCTGCGTTTTCGCTGTCCTCATACATGCGCGACCCCCTCTTCTGCGTTGATGTCTTCCAGGCTGCGGTTTTTGGTCTCCGGTGCCATGAACAGGCAGATCACCAATCCTGAGGCTCCCACCGCGGCAAAGACCCACAGAGCGGCATTGTTGCCCCATGCGGCCACGAGGTTGGGAAACGCGAGAACACCCAAGATTGAACCGATGCGGCTGACTGACGTTGCCAAACCGGACCCTGTGGCACGCAAGGCTGTCGGAAACAGCTCCGTTGGATAGACGAAGTTCAAGATGCCGCCGCCGGAGTTGGCGAAGAGCACGGCAACGCTGAAGAGAACAATCAGGAACCCGAAGCTCGGACCGACCACGGATGCCAGGACGATCAGAGCCAGAGTGAGCCCAGCGAAGGACGTGATGATCAGGGGCCGACGACCCCAGCTGTCCACCAGATTCATGCCGATCAAGGAGCCTGCCAAGCCGAGCAGTGCTACGATGCCGGAGCCAACGATGACGCTGACCTGTGAGCCGTCGGTGAACGGGGCCAGAATGGTCGGCGTGTACATCGAGATTCCGTAGTAGGCGGTGGAGTAACAGAACCAAAATCCGCAGACGAAAAGCGTGCGATTGCGTTGCCTGCCCACGAAAAGCGTTGACAGCGGCATCTTCTTCGGACCAGTGTCTTCGGCTATCTCAGCGGCTGTCGGTCGCACGCCAGTGATTTTCTCGACGACGTTCGCCGCGTCATCGACACGACCATGGGCGATCAGCCATCTCGGCGATTCAGGAAGTTGCACACGCAGGATGAAGACGATGAGCGCGAACACGGCTCCGACCAACAGCAACGCACGCCAAGCGAAGTCGCCCATCGGAGCGACCGCGAGACCGACGAGGTACGCGGCGGCCGCGCCCACGAACCACATCGCGCCGAGAGAGGTGGACAGTTTCCCCCTCCCCTTCTTTGAAGCGAATTCGGACACAAGGGTTGCCGAGATGGGATAGTCCGCGCCGATGCCGATGCCTAATAGGAATCGGAAGATGATTAGCTGCCAGACGTCTTGAGAGAAGGCGGTCAGGGCAGCGAATATGACAAATGCGAGCAGATCGACGACATACATAGCTTTGCGGCCGAAGCGGTCTGTGAGGTTCCCGAGCAGTGCGGCACCGATGAAGGATCCGATGATCGCGGAGCTGGTCACCAGAGACTTCTCCCCGAGCCCGATGTCCCACTCATGGGTGATCAGTGGCAGGGCCACGGCGATCACGGTGAGGTCGAAGCCATCCAAGAAGGTACCGCCCGCTGACAGCAACGTGACCTTGCGTTGAAACCGTTTCGTTTGAGGGTTTTCGAAAGCATCAAAGTTCATATCTTGTCACCTCGTCGTGATACAGCGCAGCCGCTGGCTGGACCGTCGTATGTAGTGAATTCTAGAGATTTAAATCGATTTAGACACTACACTTATGAATGTTGGCGGCACAAGCCTTCCGCCCTGATTCGAATCGCTGAAACAGGCTCCGACAATCGGCTCGCCAACACATTAACGATGTGCTCAACCGAAAGAGAGTCAGCCGATGTCCGTGTACCATGACGAGCGCGGAAGACGGCTGTGGGCCCTGCGCCATGGCGAGAGCAGAGCCAATCGTGACGGGGTGGTCGTCAGCCAGCCTGGACCATTGGCATTCACCTGGGCGAGGCTGACCGAGCGTGGGCGAATGCAGGCAACACGATCAGCCCAGGCCACACTCCTTGCGTCAAACACACTCTTAGTCACGAGCGACTTTGCTCGTGCGCACGAGACTGCCCAGATAGCCGCAAACGTGTGGGGAACGGACACTCCTCGTGTCGACATTCGTTTGAGAGAGCGAGACTTCGGATCGCTGGAAGGAGGGCCCTCGGATCGCTACAACGAGGTCTGGGACGCCGACTCGAGCGTGCAAGTGGTGCCTGAAGGAGTCGAAACTGCGGAACAGGTGGCACGTAGGACGAAGGAACTCGTCACCGATCTTCTTGCCCTGCCCGGCTCTCAGGACATCGTCCTCGTGGCCCACGGCGACGTCCTGCAGATCATCCAAGCCTGGATGCGCGGGATGAGTCCGTCGGCTCACCGTGCACTTCCTCACCTACACAACGCCGAGCTGCGGCAGTTGTCCGGATTCGGAAACGTCCCCGGTGGAGCAATAGTCGAGTCCCACCCATCACAGGTCAGGCGATGAGCGGCTCAGCTTCACTTCTGATTCGCCGTCTAATGCCTGATCATCGTCTACTCAGCCACCTCATGGGCGAGCGCAAAGCTCAGCCGATGCGATGACCTCGATTTGGTCGGCGAACTGCAGGAGCTGCCTGACTTCGCCGATCTCTGAGTAGCCGACAGCGATCCTCGCCCTGACTCCATCCTCTGTGGCCCCTGGAGTTCTCTTCGCCCTCTTGAGCGGAGGCGCGCAGTCCCTGGCCGACAATCCGCCCCGCACCTCGGAGGTGGGACTGATGATCCCCGGCACAGCCTCGGCGGTGGACAGCCTCTTTGAGAAGTGGATGGGCAAGGGAGTCACCGTCATCAACGAGCCCTATGACGAGGTGTTCGGGCGCACCTTCGTCGTCGCCGATCCCGACGGCAATCTCATCCGAGTCTCGCCTGTCGACTGAAGCCAGCGGTCGCCTACGAGACATCTCCAGGCCATCTCCGTATTGACCTCTGCCGATACCCTGTCAATAGGGTCGGCTCCGACGGGGAGTAGACTCGCACGGCGCGGTTTGAGCCAGACGCGGTGCGAACGGACGGATCCGCACTGCCGCCGACCGTGCCGGTGAGGTCAGATATTGAGGAGAAAGAAGGAATTTCAGTGACAGATGCGGACAAGAGCCAGGGCGCGACGGCTGACGGCAAGCCGATCAATCGGAATGTGGTCCTTGCAGTCCTCGTCTCCGGTGCCTTCGTCATCATCCTCAACCAGACTCTGCTCAATACTGCGCTGCCCGCATTCATGCAGTCCTTCGACATCACTGCCAGCGCCGCGCAGTGGGTGACGACGAGCTTCATGCTGGTCAACGGCATCATGATTCCGATCACGGCCTTCCTGATCCAGAAATTCACCACCCGCGGGCTCTTCCTCACCGCGATGCTGCTGTTCATCCTCGGCACACTCGTCTGCGCGTTCGCGCCGGCCTATCCGGTCCTCCTGCTCGGTCGTGTCATTCAGGCCTCGAGCGGCGGCATCATCATGCCACTGATGCAGACCATCCTCTTCGCCATCTTCCCCGTGGAGAAGCGGGGTACAGCGATGGGCACGTTCGGCCTCGTCATCGCCTTCGCCCCGGCGATCGGGCCCAGCCTCTCGGGCTGGATCGTTGATCACCTGCCCTGGGAAGTTCTCTTCTACATGATGCTGCCGATCGCGATCATCGACATCATCGTGGCCTACTTCATCCTCAAGAACGTCACCGAACGCACCTTCCCCCGGATCGACGTCACCTCGATCATCCTCTCGACATTCGGCTTCGGCGGCCTGCTCTTCGGCTTCGGAACCGCCGGCGATGCAGGCTGGCTGAGCCTCGAGGTCCTCATCCCTCTGGTCATCGGCGTGGTCTCGCTGGCCATCTTCGTTCCGCGCCAGCTCAAGCTGGATCAGCCGATGCTCGAGTTCCGGGTGCTCCGCTACCGCATGTTCACGCTCAACACCGCCCTGGGCATGTGCGTCTTCATCGTCATGATCGGCGGCATGATGGTTCTGCCGTTGTACATGCAGAATATGAACGACTTCACAGCCATGGAGTCCGGCCTGGTGCTTCTGCCCGGTGCAGCAGTCATGGGGCTGATGTCGCCTGTCACCGGACGCATCTTCGACGCCATCGGCGCCAAGTGGTTGGCCGTTGCCGGGTTCACCCTGCTCACAGTCACCACATTCCTGTTCGCCGGGCTGAAGTCCGACACCACGTTCCTCTACCTTGCGATCATCAATACGATCCGCATGTTCGGCGTGGCCATGGTGATGATGCCGGTGACGACGGCAGCGCTCAACCAGCTGCCGCAGCGCCTCATCCCCCACGGCACGGCGCTCAACAACACGTTCCGTCAGATCGCCGCCTCGGTGGGCACCGCGGTGCTGGTCACCATCATGGTCTCCACAACACGTGACCCCGAAGTCTACGGAGTCGCCGGCCTCGTCCACGGAGCCAATGTTGCCTTCTTCGTTGCCGCAGTCATCGGCATCTTCGGTGTCATCGGATCCTTCTTCATCAAGAACTCGCACGGCCAGAACACGCCCGGCTGACTCGGCCTGCGTCCGGTCGAAATCGCCTCTCATCTGGGGCCTCTGGCCGGACCGAGCAGTCGAAGACGATTCCTCCTATTTCTTCGCCAGCGAATCACGAGCTTCCGGCAATTGAAGCGAAGTGACTCGCAACGATCCGAGCGTGCGCAACCGGATCCGGCTCATTGATGGCTCCGCTGAGGACAAGCGTCGCGTATCCGTGGACGAGCGACCATGCGGCAAGCCGTGCATCCGTGTTCGACTCGCCTCCGGCATCTTCGACCGACTGAGCAACGCCCTCGGTGAGTGCGGTCCGCAACCTGACTTGCGCACGGTTGAGTTCGGCGTCGTCCGCGCGGAGCATGTGCGGCTGGAACATAACGGAGAAATGCGCCGGATTATTGAGCGCAGAAGTCACGTAGGCGACTCCCATCTCAACGAGGCTCAGGCGCTGCCCTGCTTCCGACATCGCGTCGGCCATGAGGTCATATCCTTCGACGGCCAGAGCCGTGAGCAGCCCCGCCTTATCCCCAAAGTGATGCGTCGGTGCCGCATTGGAGACCCCTGCCCGCTTGGCCAGAGCACGCAGGCTCAGCTTCGCAACGCCTTCTTCATCGATCGCCGAGGCGGTTGCTGAGAGCATAGTTCGACGCAGGTCTCCATGGTGATAAGCCATAGCCCAATCCTAACCCAAGAATCTTTTCATTGACAAGATCAGATCACCATGAGAATCTTGTCAACGTAAAGTTCATCCAAACCGCCTCAAGGACACCACCCATGACACCCCTGGCATTCCTCCTGATGACCGCGATCGTCGTTCACCTCGCTGGCCGTACGCTCAAACCTTCGTGGCGGCCCCGGAAGATCGCTGTCCGCGCAGGCGTCGCCCTCATGTTCATCGTCACCGGATCTTCGCATTTCATCGGCATGCGTGCCGAGCTCATCTCCATGGTTCCCCCGGCCTTGCCTGCCCCAGAACTCCTTGTCACAATCACGGGAGTCCTCGAGCTCGCCGGAGCACTCGGACTGCTCTGGGCGCCGACTCGCGCATGGGCTGCGGCTGGGCTCTCGCTGATGCTCATCGCGATGTTTCCAGCCAACATCTACAAGGCATTGTCCGGATCTGGCGCCACTGGAACAGATCTGGCCTGGGATGACACCCTGCTTCCCAGGACCGTGCTGCAGTTGGTCTTCCTGGCATCCACCTCGGCGCTTCTCCTCTGGGATCTGCGGGCTCGACGTCGAGCAAGGCCAAGCAACACCAAGTCCCAGCTGTACAAGACCATAGGTCCCGAATAGCCTTGGGCAGACCAATTGCAGAAGCCCTCGCGCAGGTCGATGCCCTATTCTTCCCGGACCTTCATGGCCGCGAGCAATGCGGTCCAACCCATGCAGCTGCCGAAGGCGCCCTCGGCTCCGCCGACTGTTGTCTTCCGCGACTCTTCAGTCACCGTCACCACGATTCGCGCACTGTCATCGACGGGCTGCGCGAGGATCCTGAACGACATCGGCGTCTGGAAGGAGTGGCGCAGATACCTAGCGCGAGCGACGTAGGGCTCGCACAATCGAGGACACGACGCCGGTAAGAAGCAACAACAGGGCGCAGACGAGGAACGTCGCAGAGTCGCCGAGATAAGTGAAACCAAGCCCGCCGAGAACTCCGGCGATAGCCAATCCGATATCGAAGTTCATGTTCCACGCAACGCTCGCCTTCGCCGGCGTGCTGACATTGGAGAATGCCATCACGAGACTCGCCGACTGCAGTGTGCCCAACCCCAAGCCGATGATCATCATGGCAAGGAAGAGCATCGCACCGGACACGAAGACTGTGACGACCAGTCCGATGACGGCAAGGCCGAGACCTAAGAGATTGAGGGCGAACGGGGAGAAACGGTCAGCGATGGCACCGGCTGCGAACCGGCCGATCACAGCCGACACCTGCATCGCGCCGATGTACAGTGCAGCTCCGGCGACGTCCTCACCCGGACCGAACCCGACAATCAGGCCGAAGACGACCATGCCGACGAGGAAGGGGGAGAGCATGATGACCAAGGACAGAGCCTCACCGAGGCTGCGCCCAGTCGAGCGTCGGGACGTGCCTCCCCGCGCTCCGCTGCGTACCGTGACCTCGGAGTCGCTCGTCGAAGCATTCGCGGTTGAACGTTCTCGGCCAGGAAGGAATTTCACGACGGTCGGCACCGCGAGGAGCAGCGAAAAGCACACGATCATCCTGAAGGTCCACACGGGAACCGTACCGACCAGCCACAGTCCGAGCGGTGCCCCGACGGCAGAGGCCAATGAGGTGATCCCGCCGAAGATGCCAAGCGCCTTGCCGATACGGCCGGGGGACGTCGTCGACGGTACAGCGGCATTGGCCAGGACGACGAAGAGGCCGAACCCCACTCCCCCGCACAATCCGGCCAGCACCAACCCGAGCAGCGGTGCCGGCACGGTCAGACCCAGGATCTGTCCCAGCAGCTGCAGACCGAGAGCGAAGAACAGTGCACCCTTGAGTCCGAGCACTCTGCCCACCCAGGGCGCGAAGGGCTGCGCGACGATGACGCCGATCATCATCGTCGTCAGGACCGAACCACCGGTGACAGTCGGGAGTCCCTTGACGGCAGCGATCGAGACCATCGTCGAATAGCTGAAGAAGAACGCCGAAAACCCGAACATCGCGGTCCACACAAGGCCCAGCAGTGCTGGGGTGAAAGTCGAAGCGTCAGACCGGTCGGAACTCATGATGTGACCATACGATATAGGGTGGCCCAGGCCGAAGTCTTGGCGTCTCAGTCGGAAGCCTGATGACTCAGACCGAAGCGTTGGACCTTTCGATCTCAGCGTCGAGTTCCGCGCCGAAGATCAGAGCCAGGTTCACCATCCACAGCCAGGCGAACCCGACGATCACACCGCCGATGGCACCGTAGGTGACGTTGAAGTTGTTGAAGTTGTTGATATAGAGGACAAATCCCAGTGAGACGACAATCAGGGCCATCAGCGCGACGAATGCTCCGATGCTCGACCAGCGGAACTTCGATTTGTTCACGTTCGGAGTCGCGTAGTAGAGGAGCGCGATCAGCAGCATGACGAAGAAGATCACCACCGGCCACCTGGCGATGCTCCAGATCATCACGGCCGCCGGGCCCAACCCGACAAGCTTGCCGATAGATTCCGCGATGGGCCCCGAGACCACGAGCAGCAGTCCCAGTCCGGCCATGAGCAGCAACAGCACCACGGTGATGAGCAGCATCGTCGGTTTGAGCTTCCACAGCGGTCGAGTCTCCTCCACCGCATAGGCCTTGTTCGCCGCACGGCCGAAGGCACTCACGTATTTCGACGAGGACCAGATCGCAACGGCGACGCTGACGATGAGGGTGAGGCCGGCGGCAGGCGTCGACACCAGCTCGGTGACGATCGGGCGGATCGCCTCGGCGGCCTCGGCCGAAAGATCAGAGGCCAGACCCAGCACCGCCTCGGTGGTGGACTTCGCTTCCCCGACGACGCCGAGCATCGACACGAGAGCCAGAGTTGCCGGTGCCATCGACAGCAGCGCGTAGAACGCCAAACCTGCCGCCAGATCCAGTCCCTGATCACTGATCACGTGCCGAATCGTGTTGGTGAGGATTCCCTTCTTGCCCCGCTCCGGTGTCCTCGCCCGAAGTCTGACTCGGTCCCTCAACGCGTGTTCCTGGCCGGATGAGCCGTCCGCTTCAGTCAACGGTTCGGCGTGAGTGGGGAACTTTTCGGCCATGACATTCTCCTGGCCGCGGAGACGACCTGCTGGGGACTCTGCACTACGTTGAACATCGTAGTCGTTCACAGCCTTCACTCAGGCCCGCCATGCCGCCCCAGAGTACTCCCAATTCAAGGCCCCTCCACGGCGGTCGTGCGGAGGTACTGTTGGACTATGGTCACGAAAGTGGACGTCATCCTGACGAGCTGCATCTAGGTTCGATGACTGTGCACAATCCTCATCGCAACGCCATCGACCGTGTGGTCATCACCTACCTCGTGGCTCTGGTCATCGGCACCGGACTGCTGATGACACCGGCGGCCACCACGGCCCCCGGCGGCATTTCACTTCTGTCCTCACTCTTCACCTCCACCTCGGCGATCAGTGTGACCGGGCTGGAAGTGCTTTCAGCCGGCAGCGACTTCACCTTCTTCGGCCAAGCGGTGATCCTCGGACTCATCCAAGCCGGCGGGCTGGGAATCCTTCTGCTCACGACACTGCTGGCCATGCTCGTGGCCGGGAAGGTCGGACTTCGCCTCCGAGAGTCGGTCGCGGCAGAGGCGAAAAGCTCGCACATCGGCGGAATCCGACCGATGGTGCTGCGGATCATCGGCCTCACTGTGGCCACGGAACTCGCGATCACCTCGGCGCTGTTCCTGCGCTTCTGGCTCCACTACGACCAGCCCGCGGGCGCAGCACTGTGGGACGCGGCGTTCCACGCCGTCTCCGCATTCAACAATGCCGGCTTCGGCCTGAACTCGGACAGCCTCATCTCCTACGCCACCGATCCCTTCGTGTGGAGTCCGATCGCGGCGGGGATCATCCTCGGCGGCCTTGGCTATCCGGTGCTCATCGAACTCTTCCGGCACTACAGAACCCCGCTGCGATGGTCCATGACGACACGGGCCGTCATCGTCGTCACCCCTGTACTGCTGATCGGCGGCGCAGCGTTCATCGCCGCCGTCGAGTGGAACAATCCCGGTACTCTTGGTCACCTGGATTGGTGGGGCAAGCTGCAGACTGCGGCGTTCCAATCGACGACGGCGCGCACAGCAGGTTTCAGCTCCGTCGACATCTCACAGCTGCATTCGGCCACCTGGTTCAGCATGGACATTCTCATGTTCATCGGCGGTGGACCCGCGGGCACAGCCGGCGGTGTGAAGATCACGACAGTGATGGTGCTGTTGGCAATGACCTGGGCAGAAGTCACCGGCGGGACGAGAGCGAACCTCCTCGGAAGGCGCGTGGCAGGGTCGGCGCATCGGCAGGCGGTGACCGTGATCGTCCTGGCTCTGAGCTTGGTGGCTTTGTCGACGACACTGTTGATGCTTGAGGCCCCTGACCTCGGCCTGGACCGGATTCTCTTCGAAGTCATCTCCGCCTTCGCGAACGTTGGCCTGACGACCGGCATCACCTCTGGCCTTCCGGGACTGAGCCAAGTGGTGCTCATTGCAGCCATGATCCTCGGGCGGCTCGGCCCCGTCACAGTCGCCTCGGCGCTGGCACTGCGGGCCAGGACCATTCGCTACGAACTTCCCGTCGAACGGCCCCTGATCGGTTGAGGCATGCCATCGACGATGGCCCACCTGAATCCACGAATAAGAGGAAGGACACTGATATGAATACGAAATCCTGGCGGACGAGGCCGGCTGCGTTCTTCCTGGGTGATCCCACCCCGATGGCACACCATGACGCCGTCGCCGTCATCGGGCTAGGACGCTTCGGCGGATCGCTGGCCGCTGAACTCGCCGCTCACGATGTCGACGTCATCGGTGTCGATATCGACGAAGCCGTCGTGGCTCAGTACTCCGAGACTCTGGCCTTCGTATCGCGGGCCGACTCCACCGATGAGACTGTTCTGCGTCAGTTGGGAATCGTCGACGTGGTGATCTCGATCAGCCTTTTCTGCCATCTGCTGATGTCTGCCGCGAGCTTCGCCGGGTCGAGGCTGTTGCGGTATGTGATGAGTTCGGCTTCCTGAACGGGCGACATCACGCCGGCCTCACTCAGGCGGCGCAACGGCGTGGCCGGATCGTCGTAGATCCGTTTGCGATGACCGGTCGCGTCCCTGACCCAGGCGACCGGCTTCCTGATCGGGGTGAAGAAGTTCAGTCGATCATTGACCGCCCTCCACAGATGGTTGAGCACCCATCGCTCTTCCTCGGTGTCATAGTGATTGACAAACCCGTACTCGTGGACCAGGTGCTGATGTTCTGAGGCCCCTGGCAGTCGATCTCGCCGATGATCCTTGGGTACGGGACTGTAGTGGATATCGAGCGCTTGCGCCCATAAGGCAACCGCCTGATGGACTCCATCGCAAGCATTGCTCAACTCAACAGCATTGACCCAGAAGGGAATGCCTGTGATCTCGTCAAGAGACCACTGCAGAATGTCGGCGACGCGGTCCGGAGCATTGTCCGAAAGGCTCCGAGTGAACACCCACCCAGTGTGCAGGCAATTCGCGTTGAGAGTGAACACGCAGTCCCCGCGCGCGGTTGCCCCCGTGTGGGCGACCGTATCGACCATGAAGAAGCCCGGTTCAGCCTCGTTGTCTCCGCCGGCGAATTTGAGGAACTCCGCACTGGGCACATGCGAGCGCCTCGTCGACACATTGCGGGACGCGAAATCACACGACCGGGCGCATCGCAGATACCTGTCGATCGAAGCGGGGCTGACTGACAGCAGCTCTTCCCGCACTCCCCGACCATATCCGCCTTCCCCAGTGGGCAGGGAATCGTGACGCTCCAAAGCATCGAGCAGCACAGGCATGGCAGCAGCAAGGTACTTTCCACTCTGCCTGCCCGACCAGTCCCAGACCTGTTCCAACGCGACCTTGGCCTCGTCGGAGTATTTTCCCTCTCTGCGGCGCGGCCGGCCAGCTCGAGTCTGGGGCGACTCCTGCCCTCGTGCCGATTGGGCCAAGAGTCGACGGACGTGGTCGCGTGACCATCCTGTCTTCACGACGATCTCGTCGAGAATCCCGCTCTTGTCCTGCTTTCGGGCTGAAGTGTAACGATCACGATAATCGTTGACGATCATCCCGCGTTGTCTCCTCGAATCACGATGGGGAGCTAATTGCGTGTGCATGAATTCCTCAATTCCTCCATTTTCCTCACGGCCCCATTGCCGCATGCAGCGCATTACGAATTCAGAACACTGATGCTATTGTTTGATTAGGCAGGAGGTCTTCCTAAAGCAAGGAAGACAACAGAAAATGTCACAAACAGCAGCGCGGCTACTCGGTCTACTGTCATTGCTGACGGTCCCCCGAACATGGTCAGGCACGGAATTGGCCGACCGTCTCAACGTCAGCTCACGCACGGTGCGCAACGATATCGGCACTCTGCGTGACCTCGGCTATCCCGTTGAGGGGACCCGTGGAGGCGAGGGTGGATACCGGATGGGATCCGGTGGCTCGGCTGTGCCACCGTTGCTGCTCAACCCCGACGAAGCCGTTGCCGTGGCCGTAGGATTGCACTCCGGACTGAGCTGCATCATCGGTGGAATGGAAGAGACCTCTGCACAGGCGCTGGCGAAGCTCGAGCAGATATTGCCCGCTAGTGTGCGCAATCGGGTGAAGAACCTGGCCCATTTCATTGTCCCGCTTGCCAGCAACCATCCGATGCCGCTCGTCGACCCGAATCTGCTGACACTGATCATCGAATACTGTCACGGACACCAGCGGTTCAGATTCACCTACCGACCCGAGGCCGGGGCCTCTGCAGATCAAGGCGAGACCAGCACCTCGGCGGATCAAAGAGACACGCTCTCAAGTCAGGGACACCGCAGTGAGTTCGAGGTGGAACCCTACCGGCTGGTCAACCATCAGCATCGCTGGTTTCTCCTCACTTTTGACCCTACGGAAGAAGCCTGGGCCATCTTCCGGGTCGAGCACATCGTCCCTAAAATCCCTGGGGGTCGACGCTTCGAACCTCGTGATCTGCCGGCACAGGAGATCGCGCTTACGTCGAGCGCAATGTGACGGCCAGCAGGTGGAAACACGAAGCCACCGTCACCGTGCACGCCGCAGCAGCCGAGGTCATGAAGATGCTGATGCCTGCCGAGGGCACTGTCGAAGCTCTCGATGAGCAGCGCTCGACGGTGATGATCGGAGCAGAGACAGTCAGCACCATGGCTTTGACACTGGCCAGGTTGGACGCCGAGTTCGTCGTCGAAGACTCGCCGGAGCTCAACGCGGAACTCCGTGCACTGTCGAATCGGCTGCAGCGAGCGACCACGCAGGCAGAGTCGGCTGCGACTGGGTCTCCGGCCTCCAAGTAGCCCGCCGATTTGGTCGCGTCCGCCACCGGAGAGTCCTCACCAGACACGCCCTCTAAAACCATATTGTCGTGTGGTTCTTCGCGGGCATCACTCGTGAGTCTTGTCCTTTCTTTGTCTCCTGCAATCGTCGAACTGTAGTTTTCTGGCTCTTCGCAAACGAGAGTGTAGGCCGATGAATTTCAAACAAGGCGAGTCGC